>CAZISK010000029.1:0-19377 GCA_964541355.1 uncultured Candidatus Obscuribacterales bacterium | reverse complement strand
AGCACCCGACTTTCCTCGGGTGCTGTTCGAATCAGCTCAGCTGAGTTAGACGGATGCTTTGAATCCAAGACCAACCCATGCTTCCCCAGAAGGTCCATCGAAGAACTCAACGATATGGGTATCGGCAGATTCGGTCGGCTGAAGAATGTGGCAGGCTTGAAAGAGCTCAACGACTTGCTCTGCGCTGAGTCTGGCCTTGGCCAGCCCGTTGTTGGAATTGTAGATTGCGACTGCGCAGTCCCACATGTCACCGTCTCTGGTGATCTGGACAATTCCTCTCACTTTTGTGTCTACAACTGCTTCGGTCAATGTTTCCGTCACTAACGTACGTGGCATGATTTGTCTCCCTGATTAAAAAGCCACCCTATTTAGTGACTCCTCGATTGGTGCTTGCGGAAACGAAATGGTAAGGCATAGCCTGCGATTATGTTCAGACGGGCGTTTACAGTCGTTGACAATGCACTTTAAGTGATAAGGATTGTACTGGACAACAATCACTCGAAACGCAGTCACGTTCAGGAACACGAGAATTTCTCCTCTGCAATCCTTTCTTGAAATCTGAATTTTTCATACAGACTTTGTCACGGTTTGTTTCAAGAATCACTGGCTTGTGTCCCATCGGAAGACCATTTATCCCTCTCACGCTCCAAAACCGCGTTCCCTCGAATTGTCTAACCTCAGCGATTAGGAACCTCATTGATACGGATTCCTCATTGACCTGGAACGTCCACGATTGAGATTCCTCAGCTATGAGGGCAACCTAGACGAAGAGGTTGTTTCGATCACGGCTTTTGTGTGCCGGCGAGACGCCGGCGGCTCCCAGTGGTGCGTCGATTCGAACGAACCTCTACGATAGGGTTATTCTCAGCAACGAGGTTTCCTCAGTAATGAAGCAGCCTCAGCGCTTGAACTATGGCGTTACAGACACCCGATTGCTACTTCCGATAATCTTCCCTGCTAATCACGTTACCTCGTCGAAGCGGCCATATCTTTCGAAGTCCGACCGTTCAAAACACGTCACCGGCGATGCCTGGCGTCCGCCCCTGCAGTTTAGGGAGTATTGCACAACGGTGAGGCGATCAAATGATACAAATCAGGGAATCAGATAAGTAGCCGGCATGACGCGCCCACAACATGAGCTATCGAGAGAGCAATAAATACAAGAGACTGAGCATTCTTCACAAGGGTCTCATCATCATCGCGATACCGCTCCTATTCGAGCTGTTCTTCGTCTTCGTCCTCCTTCATCTGCTCGATGAGTCCAACTCGATAATCAGCAAAGAGATCGAGTCCCAGGACAAGATTGTTTGCGTGGAAACATTGATAAAGGAGATTGCCGACTCAACGACTTCTTCAGTGCTGTACAACGCCACGCGCAGTGAAAATCTTCGCAAACGGAATGAGCGCTCTCGAGCAAAACTTCGCAAGACCACATCAAAGCTGATTAAATTGTGCAAAAACGACCCAGCAGAAAGAGACGCGGCTCTTCGATTGAACAACTCCGCCGTGAGGTGGATGGAGCAGCAAGACCGAGCGTTGGTCAGCATGCCCCAGGCTAGACTTAGCGCATTCTTCGCCATACCTGGATTTGTCGAGTTTCAACAGCTTCTGGTCATGCGTCCGGAAGGAGCGACCCGCGTTATCCTGGACAGAGAACAGAAGCTTCAGAGCGCCCAGCCCAGACTGAGACAACAGGCAATCTGGCGCATTCAGCTATTGATGCTGTTCGGCTTGACGGTCCATATCACAATCACGATCTTTTTGGCGTATTCATTTGCGAGATACGTGTCGCAGCGTCTCGACAACGTGCTGACTAATACGCTCAAGCTTGGTGCAAGGATGCCTCTGGAACCGCCTCTTCGGGGTACCGACGAAATTGCTGATCTGGATCATGCTCTGCATAAAACAGCCAGCGAAATTCTCAACTTCGAAAACTTCAAAGAGCAACTCGTGGCAGTCGTCAGCCATGAGCTACGTACTCCCCTGACTTCGGTGCAGGGGGCTTTGACACTCGCAGAATCCGGCGCGCTTGGCGCATTCTCAGAAAAGTCGCTAAGCGAGATTGCCAAAGCACAAACTAACGTCGAGATGCTCATCGAATTGATCAACAATTTGCTCTTGCTCGAACGCATGGAAGCTGGAAGCCAGGTCATGAAGCAAACCAAACTGAATCTTTCGAATCTATTGCTCACAGCCATCAAAGAGAAAAGGGAATTCGCCGAATCAAAGCACGTCCAACTCAACCTTGATTCAGCATCAGGTCAACCAGGTTCAGGCTCGCACGACGCCATCCATGGCTGCGAACAAGATGAGGACGCGGAACAAGCTCGAAATGGTGTTGAAGATCCTGCCCACAACAATGCAGACCACCAAATGGTTGGAGACAAAGAAAAGATGCTCCTGGCGATTGGCATCATCATCGATACCGCAATTATGCGTGCACCTGAAGAAAGTGTTGTCACGATCAAACTGAGGATCGACCAAGAACGCCTGGAAATCAAGATCACCGATCAGGGTCCAAACTTGACCTTACAGCAAGCTCACAATTTTTTCGAACGAGCAAGAGAGGTCAACCAGGACGAGTGCGGCAAGGCTCGGATTTTGCTATTGGCACTGTCGAAATCAATTGTCAACGCTCACGACGGTACCATTTCGATTAACAGCGACGGCGCAGGCACAACGCAGACGCTCAGGCTTCCCAAAAGGCGGTCTCACAGTGTTTAACATCAAATCAAAACTGATGAGAAAGGGTCTGGTGGTAATAATACTTCCGTTGGTTCTCGAAATAGTATTCATGTGTCTTTTAGGATATTTCTTGATTATGGCCCAGATCGAAATTGAAGAGAAGATTCAATCGAAGAAGATCGTCGCCAACGCAACATCTATAGTCGCCAGGGTGATCGACTCGCAGCTGATCTCCATGATGTACAACGCTCAAAAAATTCCGATGTTGGATGTTCGATTCAAGAAAGATGCAGAGCTAGCCAAGCAGGCGACGGCTGAACTCAAGTCGCTCTGCCAGGACTCTCAACCCCGGAAGGAGCTCGCCGAGCAGATTGGTGAGAGTGTCGAAGCGACATACAGAAGGCTTGGCAAAGTGTTTGCCGAAGAGTTCGAAGACAACGTTCCGCTGAGCTCGTTTACGTCGACAGCGGCGCAAACGCAGAAGACATACGCCCAAATGACACAAGTCTTCAGCACAACCGATAAACTTCTTGGACGAGAGCAAGAACTCCAGTCGGAACTACAGGGACGAGAGCGGTATTTCAAGAACAACGTCAGACAGGCGATCGTTTGGGGCGTAATCTTGAATGTCCTGGTCACAATCTTGTTGGCTGTTTACTTCGCCAAAAACATCACGCGACGCCTGGCGGTGGTATTAGAAAATACCGATCGTTTGCAGTCAAGACAAAAACTGTCCAATCCAATCGGAGGTGACGACGAACTCTCTCATTTAGACAGCGTGTTTCATGCCACCGCCGATGACCTCACTGAGGTGGACAGGCAGCGAAAACATCTGGTTTCACTCGTCAAAGATGAGCTAAGCGAACCGTTGCGTCAGGTACAGTACACCCTGCACAATTTATCTCATGGGGTGCACGGCAAACTTTCTGAAAAAGCCGAGACCAGATTGACTCTGGCAGCCAGAGACACTGACAGAATCGTCAGATTGATAGATGATCTGATGAGTATCGAAACAATGGAAGGTGGCTCCTTCGACCTCAATATTCAGCCAACGTCCAGTGGTGAGTTGATCGAAAGCGCCATAAACAGCATTAGGGATATGGCCGACAGATGCGACGTCAACATTGAGCTCATGGATCCCGGCCTGACATTCGCCGCGGATAAAGACAGAGTGATTCAGGTAATCATCAACTTTCTTTCGAATGCTATTAAGTTTTCTCCCCGCCACGCGAAAGTCAGAGTTGAAGTTGTCCTAAGCGAACAATTCGTCGAATTCAAAATCATCGACCACGGACGCGGAATTCCTAAGGACAAGCTGGAACAGATTTTTGAGCCCTTCCAACAAGTGGAGACGAAAGATCAAACTGATAGAGGTGGATCGGGGCTTGGTCTGCCAATCTCGAAAACAATCGTAGAACAGCATGGTGGCACAATCGGTGTCAATTCCAGACTCGGTGAAGGCAGCGTCTTCTGGTTCCGCTTGCCGAAAAAATGAGTTTCGGTCCGTCATCGACGAGGGCGACGCATGTCGACGCCAGCCATGATCAGTAGGGGCGTCGCCCCTCTCACAGCCATGATTTGTAGGACGTCGCCCTCCTACTACAGCCATAATTTGGGGCGTTGCCCGTGAAGCGTTTTTGTAGCCTCGTTGACGAGGAGCCTCATCGTTCCAGAAGAGTCACTCATTGTTCAAAAGAATGCTCGAAATGCGATGACAAGGGTGTCATAATTAGCCGGTCAGGTTGATGAAACATTTAGACTACAAATGCGATTTCGCTTTTTTATCACCTTACTCAGTCTTGCCGGTCTAGTCTTTGTATCTCAACCAGTAGCTCTTGCTCAGGGTTGAGCCGCATCACGAGGCAACGTGCCCGGGCTAGGCGCGACTGGAGGGAAGTTTCAACTGTCGACCGGATGGAGGTATGCGAATGCCTACCATTCGTACTTCAACTCGCGCTTCAATCACGATTTCACACGGCTATGGCAACCGAAGGAGCGACTCAGCGTTCTCGATGTGACCGCGCAGTATCGTTTCAATAAGCGTTTGAGCATGATTGCCACTATGCCTATCGTGTTCAATCGATTTTCTATGCTGTTTCCGCCACTAGGCATTGGACGCGGACAGGCGCGAGGTTGGGACGTCAACGGGCTGAGCGACATCAGTGTCTTCGGGCAGGGGCTATTGCTCGATCCTGCCGATCATCCATTCGAAAACGCATCGATTGGAGTCGGCATTAAAATACCGTCGGGCCGTTGGGATGTGGTTCGCGACCTGCCTGCCGAGACGGGCAAAAACGTGCTTCCGCGCTCAGTTTATCCGCCAGCCGTTCTTCCCGGAGATGGCGGGGTCGGAATTCTCTTCGGGTACAACGCCTTCAAGATTCTGAGAACGCCAATCCTACTGCGCGGAGTCACCGTCTTCTCATCCGGATTGTATCTCTCCAATCCTCGTGATACCAATGGCACACCATCGATGATCCAGAGTCTCGGCGTGCCGCTCACACCTGTTTTTCTAAATCGACTTACCAATTCGGTTGCCGATACCTACGCTCTTCAAGCCGGCATGTCCACTCCGCTTCCGATGACCTGGGACAAAAAGTATCTGAGGGGATTGCGATTCAGAGCGACCCTCAATCTGGAGGGTCTGCGCCAACGAGATCTTTTCGGAAAAGCTAACGGCTTTCGCCAACCAGGATATGCGCTTGCGATCGCTCCAGGTTGTACTTACCAGTACGGAAGAAATCTCTTCATATTAGAGGCACCGATCGTTTTCAACCGCCACATCAATCCTGGAGCGACATCCTTGCCCGGGCTTCCGGTCACCACCAGAAGTGGTGCCATCATCCCGGCAGCGTTCAATCCCAATCGGCAGATGGGTCTCGTGGCACCGGCGAGCATCTCATTGCGCTATGTACGGACTATGTGATTTCTACCAGATGTGGACGGTGGCAAGTACGTCCTGAATGTTGCGAGCGCTCTGCGGACGCCAGGCCGCATCCTTTTGAAGGCATTGATAGATGATAGTCCGGAGCTGCTTTGGAACATCGATGTCACTGGGCAGAGGCGCTGGACGTTCCGTAACCTGTCGCCTAATGGTGTCCGCGGCGCTGTCGCCCATGATCGGAGGATATCCGGTCAAGGTCTCGTACAAAATGCACCCGAGCGAATATAGATCGGAGCGATGATCGACTGATTTGCCCATGCACTGCTCAGGGCTCATGTATAGCGGGCTTCCGAAGCAGTCTCCGGTTCTCGTAATCTTCTTAGATGCCCGCGAGTCCTCGTCGATGATTTTCGCAAGACCAAAATCAACAATCTTCGCCTGAGCAGTCCCATCGTCGTAATTGACCAGCATTATGTTACTGGGTTTCAAATCCCTGTGAACTACGCCTCCTTCATGAGCTGCCGCTAGCGCATCACAAATCTGACTGGCAAGCGCCACTACATGTGGTACCGTCAACGGACCAACCCGATCGAGCAGATCGGATACGCTTTCTCCAGGCAGATAGTCCATTACGAGAAAGGCGCGTCCATCCGGCGCCAAGCCGAAATCGTTGATACTGACAATGCCGGGATGTTCGACTGAGCCGGTCGCGCGAGCCTCTCGCTGAAATCGCTTCAGACTGTCGGTACTGGATGCGGTGTTACCTTTTAGAACCTTGATCGCAACCTCTTTGTTCAGAAATTTATGATAAGCCTTGTATACGGTGCTCATGCCGCCCGATCCAAGCAAGTCCTTGATCTCGTACTTTTCGGCAAAGACGGTACCCAACAAGTTATCGTCGATGATTCGAGAAAGCTCCGTATCATCGTCTGGACAATAGATCACGCTATCATCATACTCCTCGGCGCAGGTCAAACAGACGCGTTTATACTTGATCCTGATCATCCCGGTGCTGACGCCGGCGGCGGCGTCCATGCTGGAGCGGGATTGCCGCGTTTTCTCCAATTCATCGCGCGTGAAGCTGAGCTGGGTCGAGAGTTCGCTTTCGATTCTATTGAAGGCTTTAACACCCGGTACCAGAAAAGCAACGGCAAGAACGAGGGTCGAGAAAACGAAGACAACCCAACCGACCTCCTGTGTTAACTCCAGAGGGGCGAGGCTAACCGACCTGATGATCAATAATACTGGAATCAGACTCAAGAACAAGGTTGCCCTTCGTAAGACCAAACTGCCGGTGGAGAGTCCGGCATACAGAGCGGCTGCCCCTTCTCTCGGAGTAGAAAGAAAAATGGCGCCGCAAAAAAGAAGCGCCAATATGGCGTAACCGGTAGACATCGTAAAGCAACCACCCAGCGCGCAGAGCTGTTTTATTTGTGTGGCAGCGCCAAGGACAATAAGCATTGGTATCGGTATGGCAGCGAGAACAGCCACCTGTGACGGTGTCAAGCTTTTGCTGTTTTTCCAACGTATAAGCAAAATTGCGGCACCGATAAACACCAAATCCACACCCATTTCCAAGGCAAGCGGCACAGGATAAGTAACGCCCAGTGCGGCAGGATCCGGCTGAAAGAGCCTGATTCCATCAAAGTCTTCGCCGGTCGCGGTCACGACAATGGCGGTTATCGCACCGAGCACGCCTATTGCAGCAAGTACATCACTGGTAAGACGCAACGACTTGTTGTAAGGCGCCAGCATAATCAAGAGGAGAGAGGCGCCATACAGGATCAACGTAATTGCGGCACTCGACGGGATCCTGCCCATGAATGGTACAGCGTTGGCGTCGCCCGGACAGAGACGCATCAGCTCTACAATGTTGGTGGCCCAACCGATGAGAACCAATAGCGACAAAAAAATTACGGCTCCTGCCGCCCAACATGCAAATCGGTGAAAACGAGTAATTAGAAGGGGATTGAGGCGGTCCATGTAACTATTCGGATTTAAGCGCCTTTTCGATACACTTAACGTAGGTTTCTTTCTTAGATTTTCCCGGTAACTCTTTAGTCAGTCGTCTTTTGCCAGTAAAAATTCCGACCGTTGGTATCCAGTCAATGACGCCCTTGACGAACGAGCCTACGCCAAGCCGTCGGGCTGTTTCGTACGATTGCTTCATGACACCTTCCGAGAAATCCAATTCATAAAGAACAATCTTGTCGCCGAACTCATCTTTGATTTCGCGCAAAATCGGTCTCACTTCGCCACACCACTTCTTGCAATTTTGGTCGTAGACCATCAGTACAAGTGGTTTTTCACCATCCAAAACTTCCTCTGCCGCAATCGCCATCGGCGAGACAGACACTATCAGAGCCAGGAGAACAACTAAGGAAGATAGCAAAATTCTGCGCGACGAAATTTTCATTGCACCCGGCACCATTGCAATTACAAACCATGGCATTACATAGATTAGCTAAGTTGAGAGATAAAGGCAAATGCGGCGACTCGCATCCGACATAGACAGACTTTCTGTGATTCGAGCGTCGACGTACGCATACACCGCCTGTACGAGGCAAAAGTCTAAAGCACCTTCGAGTTGCAGGAAAAACACGCCTATGGTTCTAAGCATCGATAACGCATCTTTATCCGCCTCAGGAAAGACAATTGCTGTGCGGATACATTTTGAGCAAGAACTACGGCGCACAATTCTCTTTACCGCCGGCGGAGAGAATTGATTGGACTTAACTCTCCCCTCTAGCCGGTGTCAGACCGGCAGCAGCCAACAGGTGAAGAATGCGACGAGTGGCCTTGTATCGTCCCTCGAACAGAGCATCGGTTGCGCTCCGCATGGTCTGAGCATGATTGTTGAGATAGTTGTCCAGATCATCCTGCGACTCGACCACGTATTGGATGGTCCACAAGGTGTGAGTCGGTCGGCATTGCTCATCTTCAGGACGCCTGAAGTACCAGTAGGCAGACTTGAAGCCTTTGAACTCGAGCATCTCTTGCAAGTGATCCTGCAAAAAGGCGGCCATCTTATAATTGATCTCTTCGTCGACTTCCAGGTTAACTTCGTAGATAAGCATTTCGAATCTGGCTCAGGATGCACGTATCAGCAAAGATTGCGTCTCTTTGACAAAGTAATCGAACATCAAAAGACAGTAGCGTTCGAAGCGCTCGTCGGTGAGCGGCTTCCCTTCGACGTCCCAATCGACCTTGCCTGACTCGATGCGCGCGTGATAAATCATGAGCGCGCCGTATTCATCTTCGACCTGGCTTAACCGCATCACAAGCTCCGCCGGGATGAGGAAAAACTCGACACGATCTTCAGAACCACGAATAATCAGACTGAGGTTGTGAGTAGAGAAACGAGCCCGATAAAAACTGACTTCTCGAGTAGGCTTGAACGGCCACTCTCCTTCTACATTTTCCAGGATCTCGTCAGGCGCCGTAGTGGCAATGCACAACTGGCTCGAGTCGAGGGCATCGTTGAGGTGCACCACATACGGTTGCAGCAAGCCATATACACGCTCGACCATCCGGCGGGTGGCATCGCGGACGATATCACCTTCTCCAAAGATACTGAATATGCCTGATTCATAGGAGCGCAAGAACGCCCTGGACTTGTCGGTAAGCTGCTCAACATAGTCCTTGCGTACCGGGGGCTGTCCCTCTCCTCCGTAGGTGAGATTACGTAAGATCTTACGCGCCAGCTCTGTTCCAGACACTTGTGCCTCACCTTGCTTTCCAGCATGAACATTCGCATCAAAAGAATAACGCTCGGAAAGGATGATGGGTACTTAAGTTTTCTTAGACTTGTATATTCGCACAATATACATCAATGGCATGAATGACTCTCTGCTTGCCAGGATCTGTCATTGCACTATAATTTTCGGAAGTAAATTGAAGGTATCCTCAACGCATGCAGACTGAACTTGCTCAACAGATTGCACGCCAGCTGATGAATAGTTACGGTCTCGGCAGCTGGACGTTCAAGTTCAATAACAGTAAGCGTATGCTCGGCATCTGTAAGTCCGGAGAACAGAGCATCGAGCTATCGCGTGCGTATGTTTTCAAGAACGATGAAAGTCACGTTCGTGATACCATCCTGCACGAAATTGCGCACGCAATTGTCGGTGTAGAACACGGACACAACGAAGTCTGGAAAGAGATGTGCGTGAAGTTGGGATGCAATCCGAAAGCATGCGACAACACGGCGCTGCTCCCGGCTGGTGCCTGGCAGGCTCGTTGCGCCAACTGTCTCACGCTGTTCAGCCGTCATAGAAAACCGGTCTATGTATCCGGTATGTATTGCAAACGCTGCGGGCCGAGCAAGGGCAAGCTGCTTTTTCGAAAAGTTAGAAAGTCCGCATTCAAACAGGTAGCGCCTGCCAAGGAAGGGCGTCTGAAAGCTCCGAGGCAGCTCACATTGCCGTTGCCGGATGTTTACTAATCCTGCTTTTGTGGAACGAAAACCGGAATTGAGTTTATCAACGACTGCCGAGGTTGGATGAAACGTACTGTTATTGGCGTCATGGGTCCTGGTACTGCCGATGACGCGACAACGAACGCGGCATATGAGCTCGGACGCCTGATCGCGCAAAAGAGCTGGGTTCTCCTCACGGGCGGGCGACGAGCAGGTGTGATGGAGGCTGCCAGCAAAGGCGCATCGGAGGCTGGAGGGCTGGTAATCGGCATTTTACCGGACAAGGACGATGGATTGGTTTCACCCTTTGTCGATATCGTGGTAAAAACAGGCATGGGCAGCGCTCGCAACAATATCAACGTGCTGACCTCCGATGTAGTAGTGTCCTGCGGACTTGGCTCAGGCACCGCGTCTGAAGTCTGCCTGGCCATTAAGGCGGATAAATCGGTGGTCATGCTCGCCGTCGACGAACAGGACTTTGAATTCTTCGCCAGACTCTCACCAGAGAGCATGCACCGGGCGGTCAGCCCGGAGGGAGCTCTTGAAATCGTGACCGGACTGCTGGAGCAGGCATCTATCCCACGTCAAAATTAAACAAGATTAGATTAGCTTTAGTGATAGTCCGGTATAACGTGATAGGACGAGGTCCTGGCTATTGGGTTTCATTCCAGAGTAGGTATGAAAGATGCTTCGAATAATTATCTATGCTTGCAGCGCGCTGCTGCTCGCCTTGCTTCCCATATCGACGCAAGCTGCTGATGCTCCAAAGAAGGATGGCGACAAAGTGCTTGTCGTAATGGTCTACGATGGCGGATGCCACCTTTGGTGCGACGAAGTGCGCCCGATAATAAGCGACGTCACGAAGAAGTACGGAGACAAAGTCGCGCTCAAAGAGATCGACGTACAGGAATCCGCGCTAAAGGCGTCTCTGGGGACCGCCGATAAGCTCGGAGTGAAGTCCTTCGTTCAAGGAGCTCTCGCGTGGGTCCCTACGGTTGGCATTTTTACTCCCAAGCGCAAGTTAATCAAGACACTTCCAGGCGTCAACAAAGGCGATACTTACAAGAAGTGCATCGAGAAGGCGCTGAAAGCCGGATAGCTAGATGGTACGCTTAAGCCCGAAACTTCTGACTGGTTACAATTGGTTCTCCAAAATCGCCGCTGGAGTGGTGATTTTGGGTGCCATTCTGGTTTTGTGCGGCTGGGCTACTAATAACGATCAACTGATGAACCTGTGGCCGAATCTGACGGACAAGTCTTCAATCGTCTATGTTGGAAGAGTATGGGCTTCGGCCGCAATCACACTGATAGTATTGAGCCTTGCTCTGATTCTCTTCCATGTCAAACAACTCTGGGCGACAATCGCCGCGGAAGTGTTAGGTGCGATTTCGCTGGGAGCATGTGCTCTTGCAATTTACGCAGGTCGAACCGGCGAGCTCGTCGAAACCATCGAGATATTCAAGCCTGATCCGGCAGCAATAGGTATCTGCTATCCTCTGCCGTGCTCGCAAGAGAGCGCGATCACACTTGCACTCATAAGCCTGGCAATCATGACGATTCCTCTGGCAAAGCCAAAGCGTGTCACGATCTCTGAGATTTTGTCACTCACCGCGGCACTGATTCCAATCCTCATTATCTTAGGAGCAGCCACCAGAGCAACGCAGCTATGTGCACTCGGCGGTTGTTTCAAAATGTCGACAGGCTTCGCCATACTCTGTATGGTTCTTCTGTCCGGAATTTTTCTGAGCCGTCCTGACTTGGGGCTGGCTTCTTCCTATTCGAGCGCCTCCACGGGCGGAGCGCTATTGCGTCGAGCCACGCTCTTTGTCTGTCTCGTGCCACCACTTCTGATGGCGCGCATCATGGCCGTGCAGTCTGCTCTTCAGATCGAAGACAGCTTCGGATGGGTTTTATTCATCTTCGTTTTTCTAGTAATGCTGGGGATTTTCATAGCATCCGGTGTCAGCATTTTTAACCGCGTAGAGTCCGAACTCTCGGTCAAACTCGCAGACATGCGCGACGAACTCGAGCGTACCTCAATTACTAATGCCGCCGGCCGTGGCACCCCGGTAGGACAGGTCGAGATGTCCGGAGTACTCCAGATCCCGCTCAAATACAAACGTGTGTGCCTGACATGCACAAGCGAGTACGACGATACAGTGGAACGCTGCCTGATTGATTTCAGCCCGCTCAGCAGGGTGATCGATGAATCACTCGTAGGGACAACCTTCGCCGAAAAATACGACGTCCTGGAAAGACTGGGCTCGGGCGGCATGAGCACTGTTTATCGAGCGAAACACCGCTTCATGGAAAAGGAAGTCGCCATCAAAGTTCTCAAAGGCAACACAGCCGAGTCAAGCGACGGTTTGAAGCGCTTCCAGAGGGAAGCCCGGGCCACCAGCGCCGTGACGCATCCGGGGATCGTTGGTGTGAGCGATTTCGGTTTAACACCGGATGGTCGTGCCTTCCTGGTCATGGACTATCTGGAAGGAGAGTCGCTGTCTAGCATGCTGGACCGGGTTGGGAAGATGCAGGTCCCGCAGGTGATAGACATCGCAGTGCAGCTTTGTGATGCTCTGGCCGCCGCACATGCTCATGGGATTGTCCATCGTGATTTGAAGCCCAGCAACATCATGCTTGTAAAAGGCGATAACGGACAGATCCAGGCAAAAATCGTCGACTTTGGCCTGGCGAAGATAAGCAGCGAAGATCATTCCGCTGCATTGAAGATCACACAGACCGGAGATTGCTTCGGAAGCCCGCTGTATATGAGTCCAGAGCAGTGTATGGGTAAAAAAGTCGATCACCGATGCGATATCTATGCTCTCGGTTGCATTTTGTTCGAATGCCTGACCGGGCACCCGCCCATCATCGGCGCCAACGCGGCCGACACGATAACCAAGCACGTGAAAGACCGTCCCGCCCCATTTGCAGAGTCGCTGAACGTTCCAAAAGAGATCAAGCTCATCATCTACAAATCATTGCACAAAGAGCCCATGTGGCGCCCGCAGAACGTACTCGAGATCAAGGATTCTCTTGCCGGGTGCCTGAAGCAGCTATAGGATATCGACGCATTCCGAACAACTGCAAATGCGCCAGAGAGTTATTAAATAAGTACCTGCAATCTACATTACTTACTTCCAGGTAAGTGTCAGGGAAGAGGGCATTCTAGCGATTTTTAAATTTGCCGCCAGAGAAAGAAAATGCCTCTGAAATATTTACCGGAACTAATTTATCGACTGAATCTTGAACTCTGACGTTCGGGGCTTCCGGACGCAGCACAGGCACGATCATCCAACCGGCAGGAGATGCCGTTCTACGTCGATCAGACCAGCCACTCAGCGCTCGCACCACATACAGTATCATCAATCTTGCCGTGAACGACAGGAGGTCCTGCCACCGTTTATAGTACCATCCGTCTTCCGCAGAACCCGCCGATTCGAATTTTGCCGAACTAGTTAAACTCGACAATGAATTAACATCAGATTCAATAATAATGGTTTGAACGGCGTATAAAGAATATAATCCTACAGTCAGTTGGAGTCCATTCGCGCAAGAGGTATTTTCATGGGTCAAATCGAGAGCGATGTGCAGGTGGCGATTGAGGACGACAGAACCGGGTTGAGCATACCGACCTTGCGTCGAGCCCTTGCTGACAACCTCTATTATGGGGTAGGCAAATTTCCCGCCATTGCCAGCCGGAACGATTACTACATGGCACTATCTCTCACGGTGCGGGACAGGCTCCTGCACCGCTGGATCAACACTCTGGAAAGCTACCTCCAGCACAAATCCAAGGTGGTCTGCTATCTCTCCGCTGAATTCCTCTTGGGACCGCACCTCGCCAACAATATGCTCAATCTTGGCATGCTCGATACCATGCGGAAAGCGGTGGAAGAATCCGGTCTTGATTTCGACGACTTGATAGAACACGAGGAAGAGCCCGGACTCGGCAATGGCGGTCTGGGACGTCTGGCCGCTTGCTACCTGGACTCTATGGCGACGGAAAGCATTCCTTCCGTCGGCTTCGGCATCCGATACGAGTTCGGGATTTTCGATCAGATCATTCGCAATGGATGGCAAGTGGAGGTAGCGGATCGCTGGCTTCACAACGGCAACCCCTGGGAGCTGCCCAAACCTGATGAGTCGATGATAGTCAAATTCGGCGGCAGAACGACGAGCTACATGGACGATCAGGGTCGCTACCGCGTGCGCTGGGATTGCGAACGCGAAGTAACCGGCATTCCATACGATACACCGATTCCCGGCTACGGCACGGAGACCACCAACACGCTCAGGCTGTGGAAAGCAGAGGCGCCGAAGTCGTTTGATTTCCAGATTTTCAATATGGGCGACTACCTTGGCGCGGTCGGCGACAAGATGATTTCGGAGAACATTTCGAAGGTTCTCTATCCCAACGACAATGTTTCGCAAGGACGCCAGCTCAGACTCGAGCAGCAGTACTTCTTCGTCTCCTGCAGCCTGCAAACCATTATTCGTTTTCACAAGAACGCGGGACTGTCGCCCGAGACCTTGCACGAGAAATTCGTTATTCAACTCAACGACACTCACCCATCTATCGCAATTGCGGAGCTCATGCGGCTCCTTATCGATGAAGAAGACCTCGACTGGGATACGGCGTGGAAGGTTACATCACAAACATTCGCCTATACCAACCACACTCTACTACCGGAAGCGCTGGAGCGGTGGCCGGTGTCGCTCTTCGAACGCCTGTTGCCCAGACATCTCGATATCATCTATGAAATCAATCGCAGATTCCTGGAGAGCGTCAGGCAGCTCAGGCCTAACGACGATGACCTGTTGAAGCGCATCTCACTTATCGATGATTTCGGAGAGCGTTATATTCGTATGGCCAACCTCGCCTGCGTCGGCAGCTATAGGATCAACGGCGTAGCCGAATTGCACACCGAGCTCTTGCAAGATCGAGTGCTCCACGATTTTTACTCGCTTACGCCGGAAAAGTTCACGAACGTGACCAACGGTGTCACACCGCGCCGTTGGCTGTCCTTGAGCAATCCGCAGCTCTCCAAGTTCATCTCGGATCGCGTCGGTAGCGATGCCTGGCTCACAGACCTGACTTTGTTACGCCAGCTAGAGAGCACCGCCGACGATACCAATGTTCACGACGAATGGCGCAGTATCAAACGCTCTATGAAAGAGCGACTAGCAAAAACGATCAAGAGCTCAACCGGCATAATCGTAGATCCGGACAGCATTTTCGACATTCAAGTGAAGCGTTTTCACGAATACAAGCGTCAGCACCTCAACGTGCTTCATATAATCACTCTGTACAATTATTTGAAAAACAATCGTCCCACCAATTTCCAACCCAGGACTTTCCTGTTTGGTGGAAAGGCAGCGCCGGGCTACTTTATCGCAAAACTAATCATCAAGATGATTAACTCGGTTGCCGACGTCGTCAACAACGACAAAGACGTCAGTGACCTTCTCAAGGTCGTCTTCCTGCCCGACTTCAATGTTTCACTCGCCCAGAAGATCTACCCGGCAGCTGACGTGTCGGAACAGATCTCTACAGCTGGTAAGGAAGCCTCGGGAACAGGCAACATGAAGTTCTCCATGAACGGGGCGCTCACGATCGGCACCATGGACGGTGCCAACATCGAGATTCGCGAAGAGGTAGGCGCGGAAAACTTCTTCCTTTTCGGCTTGACTGAAGAGCAAGTCAACCAGCACAAGATGACGGGCTACAATCCGCGCTCCTACTATGAGAACAATCCGCAGCTCCGGATGGTTCTCGATCAACTCACGTCGGGTATGTTCTCCGAAGGCGAGCGCGATCTGTTTAAACCAATCGTAGACTCCTTGTTGACCAGAGACGATTTCATGTTGCTCGCCGATTATCAATCGTACATCGATTGTCAAAGGGATCTGGGTAAAACCTATCTCGACACAGCTAAATGGACCAAGATGTCAATTCTCAACGTAAGCAGAATGGGCAAGTTCTCCTCTGATCGCTCCATTCAGGAGTACTGCCAGAAGATCTGGAAGGCCGAGCCGGTCAGAGTTAAGACGTCCGATTACATGCAAGGCAACGCAGAGTTGACCGTGAGTTGCCGTATTTCGGCAGATGATTGATTACTGGGCACAATGGAATAGATATAATGATCAACTTGTCGAATGGAGGGGATTGGATGTTTTCTAAACAAAAGAGAATATGGAAGGCTGCTGGACTGGCGACGGCCGCCACCTTATTGACATTGAGCATTCCCCTATCAGCAAGAGCCGACGACACAGCCGGATCGTTTTACGACCAGGGCATTCAGCAGATGAAGGAGAAGAACTTCAAGGATGCAATCCAATCGTTCGATATGTCGGTCGGCATGGCCGCTACCGATGCACGTGCCTTTCTCCATCGTGGACAGTGCTTCTTCGAACTAGGCCACTACAAGCTAGCAAAGGCAGACTTCGACGCGGCTATTCGCTATGACGAGAACAATCCGGCAGGCTATTTGTCTCGCGGAATTGCTTTTTCCAAGCTCAACGACCACGAGAACGCCATTCTTGATTTCGAAAAAGCAATCAAGTTGAACAGCAAGCTTTCTGACGCCTATCGAGGGATGGCTGATTCATACAAAGCCCAGGGGAAAAATGATCTCGCACTCGCCAATTACACCACCGCACTGAAACAAGATCCTAAAAATGTGGACGCCCTGATCGGACGTGGCGACATCATGAAAGTCCTCGGAAAGAACGCGGATGCTCTCAAAGACTACAGCTACGCAATTGAAATTGCGCCGGAAAATGGAACTGCCTATGTCCATCGTGGCACCGCCTTTAGTGGTCTATCCAGACCCGAAGATGCGGTCAAGGACTATGACAAAGCTCTCCAGTACGACCCGGACAATCAGACCGTCAAGGAAAATAGAGGTCATGAGTTCTACAAGCTGAAAAATGCAAAGCAAGCGCTCGCCGACTTCACAGATGCCATCAATCAAGACCCGACCAACGCCGACCTGTTTTATCACAAAGCCAAGGCGCTCATGCAGTTGGGCAATGACGGACTGGCGATGTCAGCGCTGGAAGACGCCATTCGACTCGACCCGAACCAGGCTAATTTTTATCTAGCTCGCGCATTCCTCTGGCACAAACAGGGTAAGTCGATACTGGCGCGTGAAGACATCAAACGTGCTCAATTCTTCAATCCGAAACTGCCGAAGGACATTGAGTTTGAAAAGGATCCTGAAAATCCAGATCGTTGGATGGAAGAGACCTTCCTCACCGATGTCAACGGGCAGGGCGGACAAGGAGACAAAGATACTTCGGAAAACCTGAAAAACACCACGTCGCTTGGTGGTTCCGATTAAGCGACGGCTTCGGTCGGAACCCAGAGAAGACAAAATGGGGATCGACCTCGTATGTCGAAAGCATCAATTGTTATCTTAGGCGGCGGATTTGCAGGCGTAAAGTGTGCGAAGACGCTTCGCAAACTGCTGCCTAAAGATCAATACAGAATCACCGTTTTCAATCGCGAAAACCATATGGTGTTTCATCCTTTGCTTGCGGAAGTCGCTTCCGCCGCTGTACAGACGAAGCACGTAGCAGCACCCTTGAGGCAGCTCTTACGTGGCGTCAAATGTCGAACCGAAGAAGTTCTGAATATCGACCTCGACAACAGCTTCATCGAGTACGAGGCCTGCGACAGCACCAGACAAAAGATGCACTACGATCATCTTGTAATCGCCTGCGGCAATCGAGCCAACTTCGGCATCGTACCCGGTATGGACGAGCACGCCTTTCCGCTGAAAAACGTCGGAGACGCGCTTCGGCTACAAGCACACGTTATCGACATGATGGAGAAGGCGGAGGTTTGCGATGATCCAAAACGTCGCGAATGGTATCTATCCTTCACAGTGATCGGTGGCGGTTTCAGCGGAGTAGAGGTGGCTGGTGAAATCAACGATCTGGTAAGAAAATCGAGCAAGTTTTTCGAAACGATCTCCGGCGACATGATTACGGTCAACCTGGTTCACTCTCTCGACCAAATCTTGCCTGAGGTTAGGACCTCACTTAGAGATTTCGCTCGAATAGAGATGGAAAGGAAGGGTGTCAAGTTCTTCCTTGGTGTCAAGGCTACTCAGGCGACAAAAGAAGGCGTCTCGCTGGACAACGGCGGCTTCATTCATAGCGGCACACTGGTTTGTACGATCGGAACCACCTCTCACCCCTTAGTGTCACGCTTACCGGTTGAACATGTAAAAGGCAGAGTTGCAACCACAAAGGATATGAACGTACCGGGCTACCGCAACGCATGGGCCATTGGCGATTGCGCCGCAGTGCCCAATGAAGCTAGTGGAGAGTTGAGTCCACCGGTAGCGCAGTTTGCCGAGCGTCAGGGAGTTCAACTTGCCCACAACATTGTCGCGACTATTCGAGGCAAACCAACAAAACCTTTTTCTCACGTATCGCAGGGCAGCCTATGCGCAATCGGCGGTCACAATGCTGTGGCTGATGTCATGGGTATGCAGGTCTCAGGCTTCTTCGCCTGGTTCATGTGGAGAGCAATCTATCTCATGAAACTGCCGTCTACGGCTCAGAAAATGAAAGTCGGAATCGAATGGGCGTGCGATCTGATTTTCCCTAGAGATCTGGCCTATGTTAAAACGGATACATCACGGGCGGTATCACGTTCGTTTTACGCAGCAGGCGACTATATATTCAGGCAGGGTGATCCGGCAACCGAGTTCTTCGTGATCGAGCAAGGCGACGTCGAGGTTTTGGCCTATAACCAGGAGTCAGGTGCCGAAGAGCTTGTAGCGGTGCTCGGACCGGGAGATTTCTTCGGCGAAGCGGCTCTTGTGACGAGCAAAACGAGAAATGCCTCTGTAAAAGCGCGAAGCAATGTGCTTGTGGTCACGATGGGTCGAAGCTTGTTTACAGAGATGTCGGCAAATCTCGCGCCCTTGCGTGATGCAATCGCCAAGGCGGTTCGGCGCAGACGCAACGTCTGGAAAGATCTGCCCGATGTCAGAAAAGTCCTTGACTCGCTACCCCTGGAGCGAGTGATGGAGCAGGTTCCGGGTGGAGTTCTGCACACCGACAATTTCCTGGACGGCATTCTCGATCTGTTCTGTCAGCACCGTCTCGACTTTTGCTGTGTCGTCGATCAATCGGAAAGAGTGGTTGGAGTCGTTACCAGAAGCGACCTTCTGAGAACAATCGAAGCGGCTTCTACCGTACAGCTCGCGAAAGATGACATTATTCGAGTCCATCACATCATGGGTCATGAGCCAATAGTTATTCGATTCGATGAGGCCACCGCTGTTGCCGTCAACACGATGCGCGAGCACGGTCTGAAAAATCTGCCTGTTGTCGATCACAACATGCATCTAGTCGGTTGCGTCAGAATAGA
>CAZISK010000028.1:0-19722 GCA_964541355.1 uncultured Candidatus Obscuribacterales bacterium | reverse complement strand
CGGCGGCTTTAGCTATAGTCTCCTCTCCATAAAGGAAAAGCAGGGCGATACAGACGCAGCACATCGAAAATCCGATCGCGTAAAAGCGCTTCTTATCTTTCTCGGGGTTCTTCAAAAGAAAGCCGCTGCTAATGAGGTTAGCATATATGCTGTCCTTGATTTTCGGAACAAACTGCCGAAACCCGCCTTGCACGTTCGAGAGGTAAGATGTCGTGGCGTTACCAAACAAGGCTTCAAGAAATAGAGTTTCGTAGTCGTGCAGCTTGTCGGTCGTAGGATATGCATGTTTCTTGAATTCGTAATCTCGATCGGACAGATTGAAAAATCCGGTAGCCGGAATCTCACGTATGGTGTAATAACCGCGGATTGACAGGTCGAGCAGGATGCCGGTTAAATCCTGAACATCGCAACTACCATCAATCAGGGTTCCGAGCTCGACGGGAGTGAGGTCATGTGGAGGTTTCCAATTCTCCTCAGCATCAACTATCTTTGATGCTCGCTTGGCTCGCATCAACCTGTAGCAGGACAGGATGGCCACCGCCAGCAATGGCAACGCAATCAACAAGTACCAATCATCGACCAACCATTCAAAATGATCAATGAACCCGGCTGCCGGAATAGTACCGCGAGGGAAGTCAACTTCAAATGTCAGCCCTGATCCAGGCGGCAACTCCGAGGCGGTTGCCAGAATATGATCTCCTACCAGCTTCACGCTGGCGGATCGGTTCGAACCGGGAGGACCTTCCCATGCCTTCAGCTCGGACTCGTTAAGGTGTATCTTGCCCGGCGGCCGCAAAATCACCTGCGTCTTTTCCACAACGAAAGGCCACTCGTGTCCGGTGAATGGGAAATACAGCTGCGGGTGCTGCTTGGCAAAGTTACAAACACCTCGCACCTCATAATCGATCGCAAACTCGAAATTGGAATTGCCACTATGAGCAGTATCAATTCGAATCGTAACGACGTCACCATGTTCTTTTACTGTGTAGGGGATTCGATGCCCGTTCTTGCTGGATACATTGTGAACCTTGACGAAAAACTTATGATTAATACCCTGTTCTTCCACTTTCGTTGGAATTGTTCGAGAAAGACCATGCCTGACCGCACCGGCGAGATCTATGTCAATGACCTCATGAACGAGCAAACGACCGGACTCCGTCAGCGTCGCATCCGAAGAGAGCAGTCTGATTTTCTCGGCCCGAGCGGGCGATACCACCAGCAGTGTCGTACAGACGACCGACAGCAACATTATGAACGACGAACGTACCGATTCGCGCCGAAGGTCAATCATAGTGGTGGAGGGTTAACATAGTTGTCCGTATAGTTGCCAATCAAAGGCATTTTTCCCGATTTGCCCTTTTTGACCGCCGCGAACTGCATTACTGACATCCCTGTATAAATGAAGAAGATTACGGCGCGGATCAAAGCGAGGATTAATCCTAATCCTTCTCCAATCACTGGGATAGCCGAGAGGATGTGCTCAATGGTACCGGCTATGACGCTTACAATCATAAACCCAGCAAAGGCTAGAATGCCCTGGATGGCGTGGAATTTCAGATATTTATTGTCGCCGGATTCCGTTCTCAACCATAAAACGCAGGCCGCCACGCCGAGAATCGGGAAGTAACACAAAGCCGCGGCCAGGTTATATTCCATCTCGAAAAAATGGGTCTTGCCAGGCGGAATCACCGACCCTTTTGACTTCTTTTTTCCAGACTGCGTCGGCTGGATAATCGCGATCTCCGGCAACTTGATGCCATCAGGCGGCGGCGTCTGTGAATCTAACTCAGGAGGAGCATCGTCAGCCTGCTCTCCATTGCTGCTGTCAACCATGAAAGATCAAGATCTCCTTGCAATGGCCCTATGATACCACTCTGCTCCGTCGTTCATGGAGTACGATGTAAATCGTCGCTGCGGGAGACAGCCAGTTGGCTCGTTCAGCCAGCTTGCAAAAAAGTTCGCGTTGCTGCATCGCTCCGAAAACAGCGGCTGGCTTACACCGGACGAATATACGGCAAGTAGCTCAGCCGGAAATTTCCGACCGCCGGGCTATTTTTCAAACAAGATCATGGGGATTGACGAGAGCGTCGTGTTTTTGCAGAGCTGGTAAACCGATGTCGGTTTAGCTCCTGAGCATGGGGATTGACGAGAGCGTCATGTTTTTGCAGAGTAGGTAAACCGATTGTATGTTTGCATGTGCACGGGATTGACGAGAGCGAAATGTTTCTCTAGAGCGGTAAACCGATATCGGTTTGCACCTGTGCACGGGATTGACGAGAGCGACATGTTTTTCCAGAGCGGTAAACCGATATCGGTTTGCACCTGCGCTCGGGATCGACGAGAGTGTCATGTTTTTCCAGAGCGGTAAACCGATATCGGTTTGCACCTGCGCTCGGGATCGACGAGAGTGTCATGTTTTTCCAGAGCGGTAAACCGATATCGGTTTACACCGTATGTAAAAAACGCGACCTTTATCCACGGCGCAGAACAATCTCCGGATTTTCCCGATCAGGCCAAACCTCGAAGTGGCAAGCCTACACCTCCATCATGGGAGGCTGCAATTTACGACGCTATGGTGAAACGAATGAAGCGAAATTTGTTGACGTTGGTTCTCACAGGCGAATGCCGAATCTACCAAGCTGGATGTAGCCTCGACCACCGCCTCCACCCCATCCACGATTGTAGTTGCCGGGATAGAAGCCGTTACCACCGAAGCCGCCATTATAACCGCCGCCCCAGGGATTGCCGCCAAAACCACCGAAGCCTCCGCCGCCGAAACCACCGGGATAACCGCCACGATAGCCGCGATTTCCACCGATCGAATTAAGGACGAGCGGCAAGCCATAACGTAAAAGCAATTGCCGGCCCAGATTTCCATTTTGACCGCCTTGAT
The DNA here is from genome assembly GCA_964541355.1 of uncultured Candidatus Obscuribacterales bacterium. Taxonomy (GTDB): domain Bacteria; phylum Cyanobacteriota; class Vampirovibrionia; order Obscuribacterales; family Obscuribacteraceae; genus JADYXR01. The sequence continues at coordinate 16,829 of CAZISK010000028.1, read as the reverse complement.
CGCACTGTTGTTGATAACGCGGGTCAAAACGATAGCGAGGATCTACCTGAAAACGAGGATCATACTGTTGGATTCGCGGATCGTACTGCTGAAAACGCGGATCATATTGCTGGAAGCGCGGATCATATTGTTGGAAGCGCGGATCGTACTGCTGAAAGCGCGGATCATATTGTTGGAATCGCGGATCGTATTGCTGTTGTTGGAAGCGAGGATCATATTGCTGTTGTTGGAAACGCGGATCGTATCCTTGCGGGAAGCGCGGATCGAATACGACCTGATTGATTCGCGGATCATATGTTTGAGGGAAGCGCGGATCAAAGGTTTGAGATCCTCTTGGTGTGGGCTCGAACTGTCTCAAGAACCGCGGATCAAGACCTTGAGGGAAGCGCGGATCATACTGTTGTTGCGGAACGCAGCGCTGTTGCGGCATAAAGCGCAGCTGCTGCTGATTGATGTAAGTCGGATCGGATGGATAATCGGAAGGGTACATCCCCCGAGAATCGATACCTTGCCTATCGAGCAGCGCCCGTATCAATTGATAGGCTTGCACCTGCGATGGTGGCACTCTACCTGGCTGATAGATCGGGTATTGAGGATTATTCCACTGTGGTTGATAGGTCTGACCGCTGTATTGCCCATTGGCCGCCATGATCAATCGCATAATGTCTTCTGGGCGCAGGCGACCGGTCGTCAGGAGGGTAGGGTCATATTCTGGTTGGCATGGCTGGGTCAGGCACTGCGTGCCGGGCTGCTGCATGTCGTACGCGGGGATCTCGACCTGGCGCCGAGCGCTGAGATAAAACCTCGGGTCTAGATCGGGACGTTGTACACCTACTTGATTGAGGCGAGAGTTGAAATAGTCAGGATTTGATTCCAGGGCAGGAGTGGTCGGTGCGACGGGCCCGTTGTCGCCGAAGATTAGCCTGGACACGTCGTCTTCAAGGGGAAACGGTTGCTCTTGAAGCGAGTTGTAACCGCCACCCTGATTTTCGTAGATGTCGTAATCTGCCATGTATCCCTTCCCTATCTAGTCTTGCGCGAGAACGCCCCAATCGCGGCAGTGCAAGAACGCCAAGTTTCCACTCTGGGAGCTTATAAGCGATTTGTGAACAATTTGTACCCAACTGCCATCATCGAGGCGGGGACTACGAGTACCGATGTGAGGTTTCCACGTATGAAGTCACCGAGGCACTTATGATATTGAAGATTGTGCGAAAAATTTCATAAGAGGTCCCACAAAAATGCGAGCCTGTGTGTTTTTACAATATCGCTGCCGGCGGCGCCGAATATGATACCGTAGTTAGTACCACGCGTAGATGCGCTAGGTTGGCAATCAACCATTCCGACTTTAAACTCCTTATCAGCCCGCGCAGTATCACTAGTACTGAGGTAGACGTTCTGGTAGGATCAAATGTCATTAAGAACGGGGAGTCCGTACTCTTGGAGGCAAAAACGCTGTCTACTTCAACCCTCATCGGCACTGTTCTGTCCGATCGCTACGAAATCACATCTGAAATCGGCCGTGGCATTTTTGGCATTGTCTTCAAAGGTTGGCATCGACAGATAGACAAGCCTATCGCGATCAAGGTTCTCTTTCAGGCGGTGGAATCGGAAAACACCGGCTACAAGAGGTTTAAGCGGGAAGCGCAATCTGCAAGCGCACTCAATCACCCGAACATAGTCAAGATTTACGACTACGGCGAACGCGACGGACGCCCATACATCGTTATGGACTATATAGAGGGGCTTAATCTCAAGGAAGTTTTGAAAGAAGAGATTCGCTTGCCAAGCGAACGAGCGGTGCCGATCTTCTTGCAACTAGCCGACGCCCTTGGCCACCTTCACGAGGCTGGCTTCTTACATCGAGACATAAAGCCTGACAACGTCATTTTGCAGGACACTCCGTATCAAAAGGACTTCGTAACACTTGTAGACTTCGGGATAGCCAAGCAGCTCAACGAACCCAGCCATAGAAAGCTCACTATGGACGGCACTGTAGTCGGCACGCCTGCGTTCATGAGCCCAGAGCAGATCTTGGGTCAGGACCTCGACCAACGCAGCGATATCTACGCCTTCGGAGTATTCATGTACACGGTGGTCACCGGGGTCCTGCCAATACGAGGAAAAGACTCCGTAGATACCATGAAGAAGCATGTTACCGACCAACCGCTCGAGTTCTCAAGAGCGTGTCCCGGAGTTCGAATTCCGCTTTCTTTACAGATTGTTCTAAGAAAAACTCTCAAAAAAGCCCCTGCAGAGCGACATCAATCGATGCAAGAGCTCATGAAAGAGTTGGAAGCCTGCCGCTAATGCTCAGGAACTTGATCGTCATTCTGACACTGCTTCTGGTGGCACTCTTACCATTTGTCACAAAAGAGCACGATGCCGAGACCGCAACCGGGATCAGGATTGTTCATGATATTCCGTACGTCGAAGACGGCAACGATCAACACAAACTGGATCTGTACCTGCCCAGAACGACATTGGCACGGCGTTTTCCACTGGTCGTATTTATCCATGGCGGCGGGTGGACTCAGGGAGACAAAAAGGACTCGCCTTGTTTTGACATAGCCAACCACGGCTTTGCAGCCGCGTCCATCAACTATCGCCTCGCTCCCAAGGCTATTTTTCCCGCTCAGATCTATGACTGCAAAGCAGCTGTTAGATGGCTGAGAGCTCATGCCAACGAGTACAACTACAATGCCGAGAGAATAGGCATTATCGGTTGTTCTGCCGGAGGGCATTTAGCCGCGCTTCTAGGCGTGACCTCGAAAGATCCTAAGATGGAAGGCGATTTGGGATACAACAACCAATCAAGCTCCGTTCAAGCAGTATGTGACTGGTGCGGTCCAACCGATCTGAAGAGCATGAGTCAACAGGTGATGCAGCCTCGATTTCGACGAGCTCAACCGGAGCAATTCATCAAGGACTTTCTGGGCGGCACGCCAGAAGAACATCCCGATCTGGCTAACCAGGCCAATCCTATTAACTTCGTGACAAAGGATGCCCCACCTTTCGTGATAATTCACAGCATCGAAGATCCGATCGTTCCCTTCGAGCAGAGCAATGAGTTCGTCAAAAAGCTCAAGGCTGCCGGTGTTGACGTTAATTTCATACGTGTGCAGGGCGAAGACCACATGCCCATGGCAGAATCGATTTGGAACGCTGTGTTCGAGTTCTTGAACCAGCAATTGCCACCGCCTCCGCCAAAGGAAGAGTAGAAAGCGCTATTTTTAGGGTTTTCCGCCAAACGACGCTCGAGAAAGTCTTATCGGCGCAAGCATAATGTTGTCAAACTGTTTACGCGATCAATCCGTTTGAATGATGGCGTCCGCGCGAGCATAATATCGGGTCGCCAGGTCGGGTTTAATTAACACGTCGCATATTCGTGCCAACTTCACCAATGTGCTGGCCAATCGCGGATGGTCTCCGCCTAACTCAGCTTCCTCAATCTCCAGAGCTTTGATGAGGAAAAGCTCAGCCGGTTCGAATTCGCTTCGAGCGAAGTGGACCAGGGCGAGCCCGGTCATCGTGTCCGCCACCGCCAGCGGTGCACAGCCTGCGCTCTTCTCCTGAATTTCGAGTGCCCTTCTGTATTCCGCCTCTGCCTCTCCAAACTCCTCTGTCGCCATATGTAACGTACCTAACTCGTACAATGTCATCGCCACTTCACAATGATGAGGACCAAGAAGAGTCTCCTGCAGCCTCAACGCCTGCATCAACATCAATCCAGCCTGATCGAACTCGCGGCTCTCGGTAAGAAGGGAGCCTAGGCTGAACATTGCGTGCGCCACCTCCGGCGCTGCAGATCCTCGCTTCTGCTTTTGAATGGCAAGAAGCTTCCGATAGTGCGCTTCAGATTCACTATATTTACCCTGCGTTCGCCTAAGCCGGGCAAGCTTCTCCAGAAGCGCAATTGAATCAGGATGTTTGCTTCCCATGAACGGCTCAGTCAGTTGAAGGCTACGAACATAGAGGCGTTCTGCCCGACGGTGCAATCCGCGAGCCAATCCGAGATCTGCCAGTTCACTGAGACAGAGACGAATCTCAGGGTGCGGAAGCTTGTTCTCCTCGGATAGAATAGCGATAGCTCTTTCGAGATAAGGTTCCAGAACCTCTGGATGACGCCAATCGATCAAACTTTTCGCTTTACGTCTAAGCACGAGGGCAACACTCTCGTGCCACTGGTTGGTGTGCTGTTCAGCAAGTTGCAATGCCTCTTCGAATAAGACATTCGTCTTTTTCTGGTCGCCCTGCAGCGCATAGAGATGAGCCTTCTCACTCAAAGTGACTACATAGTCGAAGTACTCGAGCCCAAAGTCGGCCTTTTGAATAGCCAGCGCCTGATCGAAGCGAATCCGCGCCTGCTGCCACTTTCCTTCGCTACGATAAAAAATTCCCATTTCAACTAAGGTAGTCGCGATCTGTCGCCTATCAGATCCGAGCTTGTCCTTCTGCAGCCGGAGCAAACGCTGCCAAAATTTTTCTGCTCTCTTGAAATTGCCTGCGAGGCAGCTATTTTCAACTTGCCGCGCAACGAGCCAGCGCAGGATACCAATATCCGGCGGCTGATAGCTGAGCTGCGCATCAATTGCACGCGCAAAAAGTTTTTCTGCACCCAAATAGTCTCCTATTCCCTGGCACAGGTCAGCTCTAGCGACAAGCTCTCCTGATGCGTTGAAATCAGACATAGGATCTCCAGTATAATTGGAACTGCAGTGGCACCTTTCCGTTATGCCCAGAAGACCGGCAATGATACCGTCTCTTCGCAAAATCGAGTCGATTATTCATGTGATCAACGCCTTGTATTGACGGAAAAACATTGCGTTTGTTGCTCACCCACAAATCATTCCAGTGGTAGACAAGAAAAGTCTAGACGAAATTATGACAGCAGCCGAGAACGGCGATGCTCGCGCGCAGGTCAAGCTCGGGATACTTCATATCAAAGGAGAAGCGCTACCTAAAGACGCGACGAAGGCAGCGTATTGGTATGAAAAAGCGGCGGAGCAAGGACTTCCTACTGCCCAGTACAATCTTGCAGATATGTTTTTGCGCGGAGATGGTGTCAGTATGGACTACAATCTCGCCTTCCGCTGGTTCGAAAAAGCGGCTCTGCAAGGAGATTCTGATGCGCAGTTCAATCTCGCAATGATGTTTGAACAGGGAAAAGGGGTTTGCCAATCCGACGAGCAAGCCTACCATTGGTACAAGCAAGCGGCAGAGAATGGCTCTGCAAGAGCGATGTACGATCTTGCTTCAATGTATCGATACGGTCGAGGTACGGCAGAGAGTTTAAACGAAGCAAAAAACTGGTTTCGCAAAGCGGCGGAGCTTGGAGTGCCGCGAGCCCAAGACATGTTGATATTGTGCGAGGAGTCGTAGCTCTTCAGTTATTTCGATCTCCGCTCCAGGTCAATCCGTCGAAACTTCCTCTCGCCCGGAGCACTTCGATCGCCGACTGTCCATTCGGAGACCACTCGCCATCGAAGTGGTTGTAGTCTTCATCAAACATGATCACTAATGAGCCGGTTCCGGCGTCGTCTGTCCACTGGAAACGCACGGTTCTGTCCTTGATTTGCCCCTTTTGTATGAGTGTTCCAGGAGCATCGTGGTTCTGGGTATCTTTATATACGTAAGACCCTGCAAGTTTTCCGCTTGGTTTTAACTTGATTACCGTTTCGATTGGAACACTGGAGCTGCTGCCTTGATGTAGACGCCCTCGATAAGTGCCGACATACTCGGCACCTATACGACCTTCGAGCGACTCGTCCCTGGGCTCAGTCTCTTCATTTTTGCTGTCACTCGCCGTCGAGCTCGCTTGCGTGCCTGCTGGAAAAGGGATGACAATCGCCCTGCCGACAAAGAAGACAAAGAGCGCACTGAAGATTGGAACAAAGAGTAATGACGGATGCTTTGGCTGAATGCCAGGAGACAAAGTGAGAGCATCAAGCATGTATCCAAGCCATAACATATAGCAGCGGGCACGTGTGGATGGAACGAGACCGAGTTTGACTCCCCTCATGAAAGCAACCAGCCATGGAATTGAGAACAGCATCCACGTTATAAACAACACTGAGAAATCCATTGACGACCTTCCATGCGTTCAGTTGGCTCGTATATGCCCCGATACACATAGATTCCTTCGGCAACCGTTCCCCTGGGGCCGATCAACTTTCTTACAGATGCAAAATCGATTTTGACGTCTTCTTTATGCTCCCGAGATACAAGATTGAATCATCGGACGAAAACAAATTAGTAGGAGGTCGGGACAATGAAAACTTTGAGAACTGACAAAAAAGCAATCGTTAGCACAACCCTCGTAGCAGCACTCGGTGCAGTATTTGTAATAGGTTTACCGGCCCAAGCACGTTTCGACTGGGATAACTGGCAACCGGTTCAAGGCACCGTCCACAAACAGCAGGATTGTTTGGAAAAACGGATTAATCGTGATTACAATCAGGGCAAAATCGACAGCTGCGAAATGGCACAACTCAGGCGCGATCTCGATGGTATAGGCGCCCAGGAAGACGAATTCCGTATGGACCACAATGGACTTAGCCAGAAGGACCAGCAATGCATGCAGCATAAACTCAATCAATTCAAACAAGACTTGACTGGAGCAGAAGCTGACAAAAACAACTAGTGATTTCGACAGAGACGAGGCAACGGGTCGATCCAAGCACACTGGATCGACCTGTTGTTATGGTGCACGATTTTCTAGCGTAGACCGTTATCGGTTTACCCGCTCTGCAAAAACATGACGCTCTCGTCAATCCCATACGTGCTTCCGACCACTGACATGAACATGTGTAATCCCTCTCTCCTGCCTAAAATAATAAATTGTCAAGAAACAGAATTTCTCTACACTTTTTGTTCTGAAAATCGTCCCGCCCCGCTATAATCTTTTCCTCACTTGCAGTGTAAGCGGTCAATCGCAAATCGTTTTGCCTAAAAAGCAAAAGGGAAAGAAATGCGCTTCGTATCAACTAATGTGCTCTTTTCAGTCCTTCTGGGACTCAGCATTGGGGCAGGCGCTGCATCTGCGACCGATTATTACAAGCAAGCGTGCCAGCACTATGCCAAAGGCGAGCATCATAAAGCCAAGCATCTGTTCAGCCACATAACAGCGCACAAGCCTGATCATGTCGCGGCGCTCTACCAACTCGGCAACACTTGTGTGAAGCTCGGTCATTACGACGAGGCGAAAAGCGCCTATGAGCGCTGCATGGAGATTGCCGACCCAACAACCAAAGCGCTCTGCGCAACCGGTCTGCATCATATTCAACAGATTGACGTCCGCAAAAAGGCTCATTCCGATAAGCTTGCTCAAGCCGAGTCAAGAAAGTTGGAAATTGAAAAGGAAGCTTATCAAGCTCATAAAACCAAAATCGCAGAGCTCGAACGACGACGCGAAAGTATCCTGAGAGAAGCCAAGCAAAAGGCCGACAAGGTTATCTCCGATGCCGATCGCCGAATTGAAGCCGAAAATGAATCAACCAATCAATTCGTAAGGAACTCTTTGACAGGGGAGATCTATACCGCTCTGACGACGGCTGAGGAAAACGACATTCGCACTCATGCCAAAGAGGAGTCCGAGCGAATAATGGACCATGCCATGGTGATCTTGCGCGGCATTCAGTTGCCGCCGGAACCCAATGTCGATCCGGGAGTGAAGAAAGCGATCGATTCCGGTAAGCCGGAGGAAGCAGAGTTGACTGTAAAACCAGGAAGTCGAAGATTATCAGGTCATCCAACCTTGAAGACGTACTGACTTCTACAGTTTTTATCTTCAAGGCTACGATTCCGAATTTTGATATCAACGCCTACGCAGGAGATATCAACTCAGACCGCTTTTGATAGAAATATCAACGGTATCGGATATAGCATCAAAAGCGGGATTGTAACGAGCATTGATAAAAAATGCACAGACCGCTATCTGCCTAGCCTGAAAATCGCGTAAGCTTTAGGCGTGTCGAATCCTCCGAATTCGGTTGCTGCAAACATGTTGATCAGGCACCACCTGATTTTCAAACAACATGCGTTCGCCGGCGCCAACTCAATGGAATTCTGATATGTGCGGTATCATAGCAATCTCGGGAACCGTTGGCTCAGCCTACGAAGTGTTCTTCGGTCTGATGAACCTCCAACACCGAGGTCAGGATGGCGCTGGCATCCTGACTGTAGACGGTAAAGATCCGCCCGGATTCCATCTACAAAAAGGCAGCGGTTTAATCGACAACGTTTTCTCAGAGAGATCGTTCAAGAGCCTAAAAGGTAAGGCGGCTCTCGGTCACTCTCGTTACGCCACCGTCGGGCGCAACGATCCAAATCTGCTGCAACCGTTCTTAGACTCGGAAAGCGGAATCGGCATTGGTCATAACGGCAATATCGTCAACTACTACGCATTGCGGGAAGCATGGCTCGCTTCCGACGATTCACGCAACAAACAGATTGCCTCGGACTCGCAGTTAATTCTGCGATTGCTCAGCGACCAATTAAAGGGTGTCAAAGACATCAATGACCAGAGCCTGTTTCCAGCATTGGGTAATCTGATGGACGAGCTGATCGGCAGCTACTCTGTCGTCGGTTTAACCAAATACGGTGACCTTTTCGGCTTCAGAGACCCCCACGGAATCAGACCTTTAGCGATGGGCACTAAAGAGACCGAGGACGGCGAGATAGTGCACGCCCTGGCCAGTGAAAGCGTCGCTCTCAGATTTCTTGGATTCAACAATATCGAGGAGTTGGACGCCGGTGAGGCCGTGTTCATCTCCCATGAGGGCAAAGTTACACGCAAGATCATTAAGAAGGAATCGTCCTCGCCATGTATGTTCGAGTGGGTGTATTTCGCCCGCGTAGAGTCAGAGTTCTCAGGACAATCGGTGTACAAAGCCCGATTCAGACTAGGTCTTCTTCTTGCCGAACATCTCAAGAAAGCAGGCATCGAAGCAGATGTGGTCGTGCCAGTTCCTGAAACAAGCAGAGCATCGGCTGTCGCTATCTCAGAAGCGATGGGGATTCCGTTCAGAGAGCTGTTAATCAAGAATCGATACGTCAATCGCACGTTCATTCTCGACGATCAACAAACCAGACAGGAAGCGATTCGGCGAAAATTGTTTCCGATTGCCGATGAATTCGAAGGTCAACGATGCCTCATCGTCGACGATTCTATTGTGCGAGGCAACACAGCAAAACAGCTGGTCAGGTTGGTTCGACAGTCGGGCGCCAAAGAGATAACACTGGTCTCGACCTGCCCACCTATCCACAGCCCATGCTACTACGGCATCGATTTCCCCAGCGCCAGCGAACTCATCGCCTACAACCGTACGGAAAAGGAAATTGCTAAAGAGCTGGGAGCGGATCGTGTGGTATTTCAAACGATCGAGGGACTGAAAACGGCACTCGAGCAAAAGTCACTGTGCACCGGATGCTTGACCGGCGAATATCCGACAAGCGTCGCCGACGGCGGAGCATTCGAAGAGCAACGCCTGCTCGATCGGCGCGATAAGGTTAAGGAACCATCCTGCTAATCGCCGGGATGAAACTTTCAAAGGAGGTCAACGTGAGCGACTCGAATAAATCAAAAGAGACGAAACTGATTTATGAAGGGTCGGTAAAACGTCTGTACCAATCTCCGACTGACAACGAATCTCTCTGGTTCGAGTTCACCGACGACTATTCAATTTTCGATTGGGGCAAAATGCCCGACACTGTTGCCAACAAAGGCAAGGCGCTGACCTTTCTGGGAGCATACTTCTTCGAGGTATTCAGCGAGCCGAAATTCTGGAGTTCCCTCAAAGAATCCAAACACCTGAAGAGATTTGGCGGCGATTGGTTAAAACGCCGATTCACCCATACCGTATTTGAAAACCTCCTGCCTAACGGCATGCCTCATCACTTCAAGCGCCTCTCGGATGGAAAAAAGTCCATAGAGCGTAATACCGTCGAAAGCGCCTCGCCTCTGTTTATGGAAGTGATCAAGGCCGAGGTTCTGAATCCCGAGTGTCGAAAGATCCTTAACCACGCGCTCTACTTCTATCCCCATCTTCTGGACGCTAAGGAAAGAGAGTATCAGCGACGGCTGATACCGTTGGAAGTCGTGTTCCGTTTCGGCATGCCGGAAGGAAGTTCGCTTACGTCCAGGCTCAAGAAGAATCCAGCTTATCTCAAAGAGCTGGGACTGCCTGCTACACCGACACCAGGCGAGTGGTTCCCAGTTCCTGTAATCGAGTTTTTTACAAAGCTGGAACCAAGCGACAGGCTGCTGAGCTGGTCTGAGGCCTCGGTGATTTCAGGTCTTGGAGCCGACGCATTTCAATCTATGTGCGAGATGACCCTTGCTGCATCGCTGGGTCTCTACCATATCTTCGCCGAACGCGGACTGGAGCTCTGGGACGGCAAGTTCGAGTTCATCGTGGACTACAGCGATTGCTCAGCACCGCAGGTGATGCTTGCCGACAGCATCGGTCCGGATGAGCTCAGATTGATCTACCACGGTCACCACTTCTCCAAAGAGATGATCCGCCAGATCTACCGTGACTCGAGCTGGGCGCAAGCGCTCGGCAAAGCGAAGGATATGGCAAAACAGCAAGCCGGCTCAGATTTCAAACAAATCTGTATCGAGGAGTTGAAACAAACTCCATCCCCTCTCAGCCCAGCCGAGAAAGAGATCGTCGACTCACTTTATGGAACTCTGGTCAACCACATTGCAAACTTCGAGGTCTTTCCAAAACAGCCCGGCATCGATCAATTTGTTGCCAACTTGGATGAAACGCTGAGCAAATCGTCATCCGGATGGCACGCAGCTTCCTCGGACTCGCAGCACCCTCGCCGCAGAGGGCAGAGCGCTAAGGCCTCGATTCACCAGGAGAAGGAGATCTCGATCAAACCCAGAGGAGATATCCGCTAATGGCTCAGATAGACGTTCTTGTAGTCGGTGGTGGCGGTCGCGAGCATGCGCTTGTCTGGAAGATTGCCCAGAGCGCTCTTGTCGGCCGTGTGTATTGCGCCCCCGGAAATGGAGGTACCGCGTTCGAATCGAAGACCGAAAACGTGGCGATTGGCGTTGATGAGTTCGACAAGCTCAGTCAGTTCGCACTTCAGAAGAACATTGGACTCGTTGTCATCGGACCGGACAATCCGCTGGCGGATGGAATCGTAGATCACATGCACGAACATGGATTGAAAGTCTTCGGTCCCGAAAAGCAGGCGGCCAAACTTGAGGCGAGCAAGTCGCACGCTAAAGAAAAAATGACGGAGCTCGGCATTCCTACGGCCCGATTCGGCGTATTCAAAGACAAGGTCAACGCCCTGGAATTCGCCAAAGCCAACGACTGGGCCAGGGTAGTGAAAGAGGATGGTCTGGCGCTCGGAAAAGGCGTCATCATATGCGACACCATCGAAGAGGTTGAAGCAGCGCTCGACCGCATGTTTTCTCAATCACAAGGCGACAACATAGTAGTAGTAGAGGAAAAACTGGTCGGCGAGGAATTGTCGCTCTTCCTGATCCTCGACGGCAAGAACTCTATGATTCTAGCTGCATCACAGGATCACAAACGCCGCCTGGACGGCGACCAGGGTCCCAATACTGGCGGCATGGGAGCGTATTCTCCAGTGCCTTTGTACGAGGCGAACAAGAGAGTGATTGATGAACAGGTAGTCAGTCCGATCGCCAAGGCGCTCGCCGACGGACGCCTGAACTATAAGGGCGTGCTGTTTATCGGCATCATGATGGCGAACGGAATTCCATATGTGCTGGAGTTCAACGCCCGCTTCGGAGATCCGGAGACTCAGGCAATTTTGCCTCGCATGAAGTCGGACATTGTGCCTATGCTTCTGGCATCGACCGACAGTACGCTCCCTGAGGTAGAGCTGGACTGGGATTCACGGTTCAGCTGCTGCGTAGTAGCGTGCGCCGACAACTATCCGGATGGCTCCTCCAGGGGTAAAACAATCACTATCGGAACGCTGCCGGCAGGCACTCATCTCTTTCAAGCAGGCACGGTAGTCAAAGACGGGATCGTCACCACCAACGGTGGCAGAGTTCTCAGTGTCGTCGCCCTCGACGACGATCCGCAGTTGGCTCAAGAGAAGGCATATCAGGCCTTGCTCAATGTGTCGTTCGACGGGATGGATTATCGCAAAGACATAGCCTGGAGGGTCGCGACCAAGTGTCACTCAAGATAGCAGTCTTCATATCGGGTCGGGGCTCTAATCTGAACGCCATTATTCAGGCGGTAAATGATAAACGCCTGGATGCAGAGATCCAGTGCGTCGTCTCCAACGATCCTGAAGCACAAGGTCTGGTAATTGCACAGCAACACGGTATAAAGACTTTCGCTCTCACGAACAAAGGGATGAAACGCCGGGAGCACGAGGAGAAAATCCTCGAACATCTCGGCCAATATGAAATTGATTTTGTCGTACTGGCAGGTTACATGCGTGTGATCAGCGTTGACTTCCTCAAGCGCTTTTACGACGAGCGCGGGTTTTATCGGGTAATCAACATCCATCCGTCGTTGTTACCGTCATTTCCGGGAACGAGCGGCTATGAAGACGCCTTCAACTATGGCGTCAAGGTCTCGGGCGTGACAGTCCATCTGGTCGACGAAGAGGTCGACAAAGGTATTATTCTCGCTCAGCAGCCGTTTCCGCGATTTCCAGATGACACGCTCAGCACGTTTTGTGCCCGCGGGCTGTCGGTGGAACACGCCCTCTATCCGGCTGTCCTGCAACAAATCGCCAAAGAAGGAGTGAGCATTGTCCCCAAGAAACAGGTGGAAAAAGTTACGTGACGACAACAGCAAACAGTGAGATCAGTCATCCATCGAGCGCCTCGGACAACGTATTCGAGGTATTGTCCTTCGCCGTCTTGACCGCGAATGAGGCCGACTTTCCGATCTACTGGGTCAAATTCGATCGCGCCACCACTGATGAAATGAGACTGGTCAACTGCCTCAACGAAATCCTGGTCGATCCGGTTATTCAGCAAGGTACCATCCTGAAATCAGGGGACATGGAAAAACTCTTCCAGTCCTTCTTGCTTAGAGGCTTTCACTGGATGGCGCAGAAGCAGTTCCTGCCCGGAGTGACCGACAACCTCGCCCATACTATACAGGAAGCGCTCACGCTCAAAGGCATCTCGCCAGATGTGAGGGTAGCGTCAGGCTCCGCCCATTTGATGCCGAAGGAAGAGTCTCGTTTCCAGACCAGAGCCGATGTCTCGAATTATGCTCAATATCGTCTCTATCACCCGCTGGTTGAAAAACTGGATATTGTCGATCTGAATGAGAAAGGCGCGCAAGCGCTGCTCGGATTTCCTGATGTAGTTCTCTTAGAGCCCCACAAACCGGAGTTGATTGATCTCGAGCCGCTCGACGACGCTGGGCTTTTGAAACTCAGTCAGGACAGACTGCTTGCTTTATCGCTCGAAGAGATGCAGGCTATCAAACGTCATTTCGCGTCGAAGCCGGTCCAGGAGGAACGGAGGCAGTTGCAGCTGCCGCCGATGCCGACCGATGTCGAGCTGGAAATCCTCGCCCAGACATGGTCCGAACACTGCAAGCACAAGATTTTCGGAGCCACCATCAACTATACGGAAAAGAAAACCCGCTCCGACAAAGGGGCCGCTCCGAGGCAGATAGACAGTCTCTACAAGACTTACATCAAAGGAGCAACACACCAGCTGAAAGACCAGCGCCCTGATCTTTTGTCGGTCTTTGAAGACAATTCCGGAGTCGTGAAGTGGAATGACGAGACCGCGGTCTGCTTCAAAGTAGAAACCCACAATTCGCCCTCGGCTCTCGAGCCTTATGGCGGTGCCTTGACCGGCATTCTGGGAGTAAATCGAGATATCCTCGGCACCGGGCTTGGTGCAAAGCCGATTTTTAACACCGATATTTTCTGCTTTGCTCATCCGGACGCAGAGCTGGCAGACCGTCCGAAGATGCTCCCGCCTGAGGCGATTCCATCAGGAGTCCGCAAAGGCGTACAGGACGGCGGCAACAAAAGCGGAATCCCAACCGTCAACGGCTCGGTCTTTTTCCACAACGGCTATCGGGCAAAACCGCTCGTCTTCTGTGGAACCGGAGGCATTTTGCCGATCAAACGTGACGACGTCAAGCTTTACGAGAAGCACACCAAGACGGGCGATCGGATAGTCATGGTCGGCGGGCGAGTCGGAAAGGACGGCATTCACGGCGCCACCTTCTCCTCAGAATCCATGCACGAGGGTTCTCCGGTGACGGCTGTTCAAATTGGCGATCCCTTCACGCAGAAGCGTGTCATAGACTTCGTGATCGCAGCTCGAGACATGGAGCTCATAACCGGTATAACCGACAACGGAGCAGGCGGGCTATCCTCGTCGGTGGGCGAGATGGCCGGTATCACTGGCGGTGCCACTATCGATTTACTGGCAGTACCGCTCAAGTATCCTGGACTGGAAGACTGGCAGATTGTCGTATCGGAATCACAAGAGCGCATGACCATCTCGACGCGCCAGCCCGAACGCCTGAAAGAGCTGGCTTCAGCGTACAACGTCGAAGTCAGCGACATAGGCGAGTTTCACGATCGCGGCTATTTCGAGGTCCGTCGCGGTGGCGAGACTGTTGCACTTTTATCGCTCGACTTCCTGCACAACGGTGTACCGAAGCTGGTTCTGGATGCGGAATGGTATCCTCCCGACAGCGCCGGTGGCAACCAGACCGCTCTTTCCACAAAGACTATTGAAAAGGCGGCAGAGCAAGCCTATTCGTCGGCAAACGGCTTCAGCGACCATCTAATCTGCCTGCTCTCGCATCCGAACATCTCGAGCCGGGAGTTCTTGATTCGCCAGTACGACCATGAGGTGCAGGGCGGCAGCGTAATCAAGCCGCTCATGGGAAAAGACCAGAGCGCACCATGCGATGCCGGCGTGATCAAACCGATATACGGCGCGCCGGAAGGGCTGGTGATCGCTAACGGACTCTGCCCGCAATGGAGCATGTACGATCCCTATTTGATGGCGGTGAGCGCCGTCGATGAAGCGGTCCGCAACGCCGTTGCCGTCGGCGCGGATCCGTCGACAATCTGCCTCTTGGACAACTTCTGTTGGCCAGATCCGATAGCGTCTGAACGAAACTTCGACGGCAACTACAAACTCGGGCAACTGGTTCGAACCTGTCAGGGTCTTTACGACGCCTGCGTGGCTTATGGTGCGCCTTTGATCTCCGGCAAAGACAGTATGAAGAACGACTTTGACGACAAGGTCGTAAGGCTGTCCATTCCTCCGACATTGCTGGTGTCAGCAATCGCCAAGACGCCCGACAGCCTGAAGTGCGTAACCATGCAGTTCAAGCACCCGGGCGATCTGATCCTGCTTTTGAGCGCAGGCACCACATCTTTGACAGGCAGCCACTACGAAGCATTGTTCGGTAAGCGCGTTATGCCTTTGCCGTTCCTCAATCTGGAGTTGGCCCACAAGCTGTACAATGCGGTCTTCAACTCTATACAAGAACGCCTGGTAAAATCCGCCCACGATCCATCGGAAGGCGGTCTGGCTGTAGCGCTGGCGGAGTGCTCGATCGGCAGCGGGCTGGGTGCCGATATTGATCTCGATATGTATTTGAAACATCAAGGATCCACGGTAGAGCACGGCTTGTTCGGTGAAGGTCCAGGCAAGCTCTTGATCACGGTCCAACCAGACCGGTTGGCACAGTTGAATGCCAGGTTGAACATACCGGGCATCACCTGCGTCACGCTAGGGCAAGTGAGCGCTGACAGAAGGCTCATCGTGACGGCACCGAATTCGGTGCCCGCAGGCGGCGGACCCTGGATCGATCTAACGGTAGAAACGATGAAAAAAGCATGGTCTTCGCCATTACCCTTCGATTAAGTGAGAGGCTTGGAAATGAAACAACCCAGAGCAATTGTGATCTCAGGAGACGGTATCAACTGTGAAGCCGAAACCCGCTTCGGTCTCTCTCTGGCCGGTTTTCAATCGCAAGAATGCCACATTGCAGCACTGCTCTCAAAACCGCAGCTTCTCGATGACTTCTCTCTATTGGTCCTACCCGGCGGCTTCTCCTTCGGAGATGAAATCGCAAGCGGAAAGGTGATTGCCATAAAGTGGATGGAAAAACTGAACGAAATCACCTACAAGTTCATCGAACAAGACAGGCTTGTCATAGGCATCTGCAACGGCTTTCAGATGCTGGTACAGATGAGCCTATTACCGGAGCTAAAACACCCGACCGAAAAGGTGGTCAGCCTGCTGCACAATAAAGGCGGCCGCTTTATCAATCGCTGGGTGGGCATGACCGTCGAGAAGCACGCAAAGCAAGGATTCTTTGCCGGACTAGATGATATCGAGCTGCCCATACGCCATGGCGAAGGCAGAATTCATCCGCTTTCCGGTAAAGAGGATCTAATCGAAAAACATGGTGCACTGAAGTACAACGAAGACATCAATGGCAGCTTCCAACGCCTCGCTGCCCTGACCAATTCCAAAGGCAACGTCCTGGGTTTAATGCCTCATCCAGAGGCTTTCGTACGATTCTCGCAGCATCCGGCCTGGACCGACATGCTCAATCAGAGCGAGGAGGATCTAAAAGATGACAGCTACAAAGGGAAAATACCGGACGGTCTGGCTATTTTGAAAAACGCCTTTGCAATGACAAGATAGGAGCGCTTCGATGGATCCGAAAACATACGCTGATGCTGGAGTCGACATTCACAAAGCCGATGCTTTCGTGGCCCGCTTAAAGCACTCGGCTCGCCGAGATGGTCACAGGAGATTGTGGCCGAGTGTCGAGCTCGCAGTCCACCATTTGCTGGCCTTGTTCGACCAGGAC
>CAZISK010000027.1:0-19969 GCA_964541355.1 uncultured Candidatus Obscuribacterales bacterium | reverse complement strand
CCTGGGCCTCTAGACGATGGGGGCGTCAACGATTTAGAGGATTTTGCCAGGATAGCAGGCTGGTATCGGCAGTGTCAATTAGAGGAAGTTCGTCGTTCGCGAATGAAGTCGTAGTAACATGTTGGTTGACAACCGTAATCCATCCTCGTCTTTGAATTGATGGGGAATCTTGTCGTTATGAAACCGTATAGATCCTTTAACAACTACCTCAAACAACATTTTGGCGAACGTGTTTATCGCGTACCAATAGATGCTGGCTTCACCTGTCCCAATCGAGACGGTGTGCGGGCTTTTGGTGGTTGTACATTTTGTGATGATAGAGGATCAGGAGCGCCGACGATTGATCAGACAGTCAGCGTTCGCGAGCAGCTTGATAAGGGCATCCGGCGGATCCGCCGCCGTTTCAAGGCTAACAAGTTCCTGGCTTATTATCAGGCATTCAGCAATACATATGCACCCGAGGCCGTTCTTAAGCAGATCTACGACGTCGCCCTCGAATTTCCTGATGTCGCTGGGATTTGTATAGGAACACGACCTGACTGTGTTGATGACAATATTCTCGACCTCCTTGCTTCTTACAATGAGAAAACTTTCGTCTGGTTGGAGCTCGGGCTGCAATCCGCTCACAATCAAACTCTCGATAAAATCAATCGGGGGCATTCCGCCGAAGAGTTTTTCGATGCAGTTAAGCGCGCTCAGTGCCGCAAGCTCAGGGTGGCGACACATCTTATTTTTGGTTTGCCCGATGAAACCGACGATGCTATGTTGGAAACCGTGAGGCTGGTCGCTGCAACCGGAATCGACGGCATCAAGATTCATCAGCTTTGCATCTACAAAGGCACGCCGATGGAGTATGACTACCGGCTCGGTACACTGCCTGTGCTGGATGAAGATCGTTATGTGCGTCTGGTCGCTGATGCTCTCGAGATGTTGCCATCAGATATGGTGATTATGCGATTGGTCGCTGAGGGAAGTCGCGATGAGATAATCGCTCCTGATTGGTCCTTCGAAAAAGAGCGCCTCATGAAGAAGATTGAAGCTGAATTGGCGCGACGCGCGACGTATCAGGGCTATAGCTATGTTAATGCGTCTGGCGCTGGCTACAATGAAACCGTTTCGATAGTTCGAACCTGAGCGCGCGCACGAAAGGGCAAACCGATATGGGTTGGCACCGAGTATGGTGGCATCGTTCTGGTCGGTAGTTCGGCCTCCCTAGTTATGGGCGAGCATGGCGGCACCGATGATACCTGCGTAATCGCCGAGCTTAGCCTTTTTTATGTTCAAAGAGCGGGCGGGTATTGGCAAAGATCTGTGGAGAAGCTCCTCTACTGCGATGTTAAAGTAAAGTCCGACCTCCTCGACCAGTCCGCCACCGAGTATGATGCGCTCCGGATTGTAGAAGTTGACGATTGACGATAGTCCCGTGCCAAGATGTTTCGCCGCTTCAACGACGGATCTAGTAACAAGCTTGTCGCCGTCTTGTACTGCCTGCGCGAGCGCGCGCGAACGGAGCAAGCCTTTGTTTTCGTCGACTTCGGCGGCGACAGTGGTATCATGACCCCGCTTGATCCCGTTAATGACTTGACGAGCGATAGCAAGGCGCGAAGCGTATGCCTCCAGGCACCCGTGACCGCCGCAATTGCATGGACGTCCGTCCGGATAGAGCACGGTGTGTCCGATCTCTCCGGCTGTACCGGTGGCACCGTGATACAGCTTGCCATCGGCGACGATACCACTTCCGATTCCGGTTCCAACAAACACGCAGACCAGGCTGCTGCATCGTTTGCCCGCGCCAAAGTGCATTTCGCCGAGTGTCGCAACTTCGACGTCGTTGCCGAGCTTCACAGGAATTCCGTACATTTCAACCAGAGGCTCGGCAATCTTGAGATTGCTGGCACCAATATTGACACCAGATAGGAGGATGCCGGCTTCTCGATCTACCATTCCGGCTACGCCGATACCGATCGTTTTTATCTTGTTCATCTCCAGTCCGGCCTGCTCGACGGCCTCATCAATTACGATGGAGAGGCGCTTGATGAGCTGCTGTTGCTCGCCTGCTTGTTTTGTCTTTTTCTTACTAGTTGCCAGGAGTTCGCCGGTTTTTGTGTTGACAACGCCGGCGAGCACTTTGGTTCCGCCGAAATCGATTCCTATTGCAAAACTATCGCCCATCAGATTCTCCCGGGTGCCCAACTGATATGCATTTTTGCTGTGACGCATTGGCCAAGACCATTGCTCCAGCTGAATTCATCGTCCAGCTACAGATTAGCAGAGCACAGAAGAAAAGGAGAAAAATTGAATCTAATGCGAGCTAACTTCTGTTTTTGCCGAATTTGAATGGCTTGAACAGTTTCGACCAACTGCTTGACGGTTGAGGAGCTTTGTCCGGTAACTGCTGTACAACTTTCTTCGGCAACGGCGTCTCTCTTGTCGGTTCAAGTGGCACTTGAGCGGCCGGAGCTGCTGCCGCGTTGGGTTTAGATTGTGTTGTCGCGCTGATTACCGCCGGATGTGTCTGGTTCGGAGCCTCGACTTTTACAGGTGTCTTTGGCCGAGCTTCGACCAGGTCGTTGTCTACGTCAATGACCGGCATATCTTCGAAGATCGAAGCCGCTTGCGGCGATGCTGACGGTGCCAGACTCTGGTCGATGCCTAAGAACGCTCCCAGCTCATCGCCAGCGAAAGTCATTTGGGCAAGCATATGTTGCTGTTGCCGCGCCTGTAGCAGGCCGCTCATCACCGGCACTTGCGATAAGAAGTCCGATCCGACGCTGAAATCATGCAGATTGGTAGTCGGTCTGTAAAATGCGTCAGGATTGCGCTTGTGTCGAAGAGCAACGCCGGGCTCCATGACGGTGATAGTGGCAGCCACCTTGCGCTGTTCGGTCGTGTCGTTGCGAGTTACTGTCTTGCCGTCTACGACCATGGTGGTGGAGCCGCCACCGTCGAGGTTCATCGCCTCAACGCAGCCCAGCTGATGCAAGAATTTTGCCAGATCCCATAACGTATGCGGACCTTCGACCGTTGCCAGGATGAGTCGCTTATCTTTCGTAACACCACATGCGGTTCTGCGTGTAATCCTGCTGCTCGTCCAGTTGGGACGGAAGCGCTCCTCTTTAAGCCCGACAAAGAGATTGCCGCCTTTGATCAGCGTCGGTCCACCGCTCACGGCGTGCGCTACGGTATTCCAATTGTGAGGATTCGTCTGCCAGTCGAGATCGACGAAGTCACCACGCTTCAAGTTTGCCAGCTCGCTCTGTTTTTTGTCGGTCAGAACGTAGCCGCCATAAGGTATGGTCAGCACTCGGCTGTTGGTGTCGACTACTTCTCCGCGGTTGCTCACGGCGACAAGACTGCCGTCATAAGCGAGACGGACATGATCGCCCCAGCGACGCGTATATAGGATCAGGCGCGCTCCGGAGCGTCTGGGCTGGTTCATGTTGTTAACCCAGAGCTGAGGTACATTCGGATTGGAAGTGTTCAAAATTCCATGGAGATTGACTCTGGCAAACTTCATGTCACCATCATTGGTGATTCCCATCGCCACACGGTCGAACAAAGATCCGGCAATCCACTCGCCATCAACCTTTATCGTGCCCAGCGGCGTACCGTCTTTCTTGAAATAGTTGGCGTTGACCGCCACCAGTGCGCCGCTCTCTTTAGCGTGTTGTTCCTCTGTCTTCAGCCGATCGAAGCTGTCGCTGGCAAGATACGGTCTAACTTTCACATCAGCTCTGGTCGTGTCGACTTCGACGACGTTGACATTCAGGCCGCCGTGGCAATACTTGTAGACCACGCCCGGCTTGAGCGTGAGTTGATTGAGCTTTTCCAAGTAAAGCTGAGGTGGAATCGCCCTGGCAACGGCTCTGTGGACTTGGGCAATTTTATACTTTCCGCCGCGCTTCGCGGCCCGAGCGATTTTCTTCGCTGCTGCTCGCCGAGCCAACTTGGTCATAGGGCGGTTATTGCGTCTTCCCGCCGATTGGGACGCGCGGCTGACTGAGCGCTTGCGACTGACCGCTTTGTTGGGGCGGGCGAAATGATGCGAAGTAGAGCCCATCATGGCAGCTTCCGCCGGCGGTTGAGAGAAACCGACAGGCAGAGTTGCAAACAGGAGAAGGGACAATGCTGAAAGAAGCTTTCCCGGGGAAAGCAAGCTTCGATCTGCCACTGGGTCACCTCGCGTACTAACTGATAGAGAAACAGGATAATTCCATGTAAAAATTATGTACCCAAATCGATCAAAAAACAAATCGTTTTAATCAAGATATCCTTTACGAAAACACGCTCGTTGTCCCAGTTTCTGTACTATCGTCGTTTTTTGCTGCAAAAAAATTGCAAAAATCTTTTCGAAAGAAACCTTTCTGGTGTATATGGAATGCATATTCCGAGCCGCTTTGCGATGACTGATTATTTTGAAAGTCAAGCGGAGAGGCTGAAAGGTTCGCCTCGCGATCGCTTTGAAACTGGTTGGCCTGCTCGAATAAGGATGAGACTGAGTCACCCATTAATGGTGTCGAGGGCGGTGCGTATTCCTGGTTAGCCAGGGGCTCGTCGACTGCTCGAGCGGCAAAAATGAGCTTTCCGACGTTGAATATTGCAAGGCTCGACTGAATGATTGAGCTGCATCGACCCACGATTTAGATTTAAACATAAGTGAGCTGCGTTTGCTGTTTGAACGAAAAATTTTACAGAAGGAATCAGAGGGCGGCTTCCCAATACTGTCTAATGATTCTGTGAGGCTTCATTCCTTTAGCGCAATCTTTTAAGTTAGTTAGTTGACACGCCATTCTCTAAAGTCCGAGAACGGCAAAGCAAGTCTGTTAGTCGCGTCAGGCGTCTGACACTCAAGGCCAAATCCGCTTGCGCAAGAGCTTTCGTGCCGGGCAGCTAAGGTGAGGCGTTCAGTTGTCCCTGGCTCGGAGCGCCGGTTTGAATGTTGGTGAAAGGAGCCTGTACCCGCGTTGGAGTGGACCCTCCCGTCTCGACATCGGCGAACGGGGCATGAACCTTGCTTTGGGTGGAGCCGCTTCCGGCCTGCACATTGGTGAAAGGGGCGGTAATGCGAATATCGTTGGCATCGCCGGAATGGACGTCGGCGAAGGGCGCCTTCACGTTCACCGAACCAGCGTTGCCGATGCCAGGTGCTTGAATGTGGGTGAGCGGCGCTTGCACGGAGATCGGCGCATTGACTGGCTTATTGACGTTGACGAAGGGGGCTGTCACCTGCACGCCGCCTTGACCTTGATTGACTCCTACATCGACGAACGGTGCTTTGACATGAACTGCCTGACTGCCATTCGGTGTGACGTTCACCTGCACAATGTCCTTTACCAGCCCTTTTACATCATTAAGAAGGCGCCCCAAAGAGGAGTTGTTTGTTTGGGGCATTTGGCTGTAAGGCGGTTGCTGACCGGCGTATTGAGCCTGTCCAGATCCTGGTGGGCTGGGGTAGGAGGATCCCGGGTTCGGTTGGAGATAGTTGGAGCCTTGCTGGATCTCGGATCGGGGGCTTCGTTGACCGTAATTTTGAGCCGATGCAGCTGGTTGGGAGAGGATGAGAGTAAAAAGTGCGGCAGAAAGACCGATTATTCGCATAAAGCTCTCCTGATAATAGTCTGTATCGAATACGGCGATTGTTGCGAAAATAGGCGACACCAGATACGGTGTCGTATCGTTTAGCTTTTCTTCGAGGTCAAATAGCGTTCTCGATAGATTTTAACCTGTTCTTCGCGCTGTGCTTCGGGCAGAAGTGGGAAACCCATATCGATGCGCTGCTCCAGATAAGCAAGAGCGACCTGCAGGGCCAGCTTCCGAATTTTGAGAATGTGCTCCATGCGCTCGTCGCGGCCGAGAATTCCGCGGGCATCCATGAGGTTAAAGTTGTGGGAGCACTTCAGGACCTGCTCGTAAGCCGGCATGACCAGCTTCATTTCAATCAGTCTGAGTGCTTGCTTTTGAGCATGCTGAAAAAGTTCGACCAGGGTGGTCGCATCGCTCTCTTCGAAGTTGTAGCGCGACTGTTCGACCTCGTTCTGGTGGTAGAGCTCGCCGTATCTAATGGTGTCGTTCCACTTCAAATCGTAGACGCTGTCCACGTTTTGCAGATACATGCAAAGCCTTTCCAAGCCGTAGGTGATCTCTGCTGCTACCGGTCGGACCTCGAGCCCGCCTGCCTGTTGGAAGTATGTGAACTGCGTGATCTCGAGACCATCGAGCCAAACTTCCCAGCCAACACCCCAGGCGTCGAGAGTAGGCGATGCCCAGTTATCTTCGACGAATCGGATATCGTGCTCGTTCGGATTGATGCCAAGTGCCCTCAGGCTGTCGAGGTAGATGTCTTGAACATTGTCCGGTGACGGTTTCAGAATGACCTGATACTGGAAGTAGTGCTGCAGTCGATTGGGGTTGTCGCCATAGCGCCCGTCGGTAGGGCGGCGGCAGGGATCGGTGCAAGCCATGTTCCAGGGCTCCGGTCCGAGGACTCGCAGAAAGGTTCCCGGGCTCATGGTCGAAGCGCCCTTCTCGATGTCGAAAGCCTGTAGAATCAAGCATCCGCGTTGATCCCAGAACTGATTGAGCGTCTGTATAGCCTGCTGGAAGGTCAGCATAGTTAGTTTCACCCGCACGTAGGAGCTATAAGTCAGTAGATGAGGAATTAGTTTAACACGCACATTTCCGGGTACATGAAGCCTGGGGAGTGGTTTCGCGTAATCGCCCGCACGACCAACCAGGACGGGCTGATAAATATCGCAATCATTTCTCGCGATGGAGAGAAAACCGGGGAGGCAATTGTGAGAACTGACGAAGACGAACGGGACGAGGTTTACGAATCAGATGTGGATGAAGACGACGATCCGACAAGGATCGCCGACCCAGACGAAGCCTTCAGCGAGAGTACGGCGGTGGAGCTGTTGGCTCCAAAAGCCAAGCGTCTTCTCGACAATGTCAACAGCGTCCTAATCGGCCAGAGTGAAGCGACGCGACTGTCCATTATCTGCCTCTTGTCTGGAGGTCATGCGCTCATCGAAGATGTTCCCGGCGTCGGCAAGACTTTGCTCGCCAAATCTCTGGCCATGTCAGTGCATGCCAAGTTCAAGCGTATTCAGTGCACACCCGACCTTCTGCCATCGGATGTGTGTGTTGTCAGCGTCTTCGAATCGAAAGAGGGCGTTTTCAAATTTGTACCGGGTCCGATATTCACCAACATTCTCCTGGCGGACGAAATTAACCGGGCCACGCCAAGAACTCAATCCGCGCTGCTGGAGGCGATGGAAGAGCACCAGGTCACCACAGACGGTGCCACCCGCAAGTTGCCGGAGCTCTTCTTCGTGATCGCCACGGAGAACCCGATCGAGTATCACGGCACGTTTCCGCTTCCGGAAGCACAGCTTGACCGATTCATGATCTCTCTATCGCTGGGCTATCCCAAACCTCACCAGGAGGTCGAGATTCTCGACAAGACTCTAGAGGATCGGGCTTTCGAAGTCGATGCTGTTCTGACCGAGGCTGAGGTGCTCGAAGCCAGGCAAGCGGTGAAAGCAGTTTTCGTCGACCCTTCCATCAAGAATTATATTGTCTCCATCGTCAATGCCACTCGCAAACACCCTGGAATCGTTCTTGGAGTAAGTCCTCGCGGTAGCCAGCTATTGATGCGAGCGGCACAAGCCTCGGCATTCGTCGATGGACGTGACTTCGTCAAGCCTGATGACGTAAAGCTCCTGGCGCCATACGTGCTTGGACACAGGGTGATTCCGAAAGTTAGAGAGAGCCGCGTTAGCCATGCTGAGCTTATTGAAAGAGTCCTCGAAGAAGTCCCCGTACCAGTCTAGGTTCCCAGCTCCCAAACTCAGTCGGGAGTTCGAGCTGAAAGGCCTGAGGATTCGCTTTGGCAAATCCTACAGCTTGATTTTGGAAAAGCGGTTCTGGTATCTGCTGGGCGTTGTAGCGGTCCTTTATTTCTTTGCAATCGAGACGGGTAATGACTGGATTTATCTTATTGCCGCCGGCGGTCTTGCCGCCATCGTCCTTGGTGTGATTCTGCCGATGACCCAGATTCTCGATCTAGACGCGTCTTGCGCCATCCCTCCTGATGCAGTTGCTGGCGACCGGCTCAAAGTGCGCGTGCGGCTTACGAGAAAAATTCGCAATCTTAGATTCTCCAGACTCTTTCCCATTAAGTGGATTGTGGTGAGGACCAAGCTTGTCGGGATGCGGGAGGCGGAGAGCGTTCTAAGACCGATCACCGTCGACACGGTAATCAATGAGGCGTGGGTTGTGGCCCAAAGTCCGGCCTTGATTCGCGGCGTCTACCGGCTGGAAGAGCTGGAGACGTATTCTTGCTTTCCATTTGGTCTGGCCTGGTGGTCGCGCAGCTTTGACAGCAGCTCATCAGTGGACAATCCTGTAGTGACGGTTTATGCAAAAACCGTCGGCGTCGAGGGTAATTTCCTCTGGCGCTTGAGAGCTAGTGGATCGAGCGCCCTGATATTCTCTGCCACTCGTTCTACGACGGCTATGCCATCATCCTCGGTGCGAAGCTTACGGGAGTTCGTCACTGGAGACAGTCCCAGGTTGATTCACTGGGCTTCCTCTGCCAAAACCGGCAAGCTGCTTGTTCGTGAGTTCGAGTCCGAGGGCTTGCCTGGATATGATGTCTTGATTGATCTCCTTTCTCCCTGGGTGAGCGAACAGCAGTTCGAGCTGGCTGTTTCGCTAGCCAATTCCTTGCTGAATCTGGGATTCAGAATGGGAGGAGCGCCGGAGCTATACATAATTCCAGATCCGCAAGCGCCGGCTTTAATGTTGCCGAGTTGCCTGCTCGACATGCCGGCCTCGCCCCCTGGTGTAGCGAGATGGGCTCAGCTTCTGGCTCGCGTCGAAGCGGTCATCAGAAAAGATCCGAATTTCGATCCGCCCATACCAAAATTTGGCGGCGACCAAAAGCTGGCATTGCTGTCCATACGCCCGATCCAAGAGACCAATCCGGATACGAAACCGCTGATTGAAGACACAATTGAAATGTGGGTTATGTCTCGCGCCTTTAGAGAACCCTCTACCGAAGCGGAGAAAGCAGAGGAATACATGGGTTCACGAAAAGTTCTACCGGCGTCGGCCGGCTTCTCCGAACGACGAGGTCTGACGTCAATGCCAAGCCCCGGTCGTATCCTCGCCACTCTAGAGAGGTTCGAAGATATTTCGCGAGTATGACTACAGATAAGCCAGACGATAACAAGAAAAAAGATGAGTCGCCCCTCAATGGTGGCACCCCTGGATCTGGAGCCGATTCCTCCAAGGAAGCTTCAGGTAAGGTTGAACAGCCGAAGAGCCTTGATGATTCGACGGTGGCAAAACCGGCCACCAACATTCCACCGGCGCCAAATCGGGCGCCTGGTGTGATGACTAATGTGAAGAATCCACAAGAGCGAGATGGCAAGGCTCTCGCCCGAGCGGAAATCACCGTGCCGTCGTCTGTAACTCCACCCAAGCCTGAACCGGCAAAATCGACCGTCCGACCTGAAGAATCGATCCCACTGCGCCTTGCTGTGGTGGCCATGGCGAGTCTTCTAATTACCGTAGCCTCATCTTATGTCAGGACTCCCTTTCTGATTACTTTTCTATTGATCTGGCTGGTATTCATCGGCACATTTCTCGCGTATATTTACCGGGAGAAGCGTCCGCTATGGGTCAACATCATCCCGACCATCGGAGCTGCAGCCGCACTCACGTACCTTTTCTTCGACTGCGCCAATCAGTTCAATCTAGGAAAGGTCAATTTCCTTTTCTCGTTCATTCAAATTCTGGCGGTGCTGCAAGCGCTTCATTGCTTCGATCTCAGGACGCGGGCCGACTTCAGTATCGCAGCCTTAATCGGGCTCGGGTTACTTGTTTGCACAGCCGGTCTTGCCGACAGCACTTTATTCATCGTGTGCATCATCGGCTATATCACATGTGTGGCGGTCATTCTCTACTTCGACGGCGTCTCGCGCAGTCGCGACGTTGGTCCATCTAGACCTATAGGCGATGGTCGCCCGGCCTCGTTGCCGAGACAAACGCGGCGTCATGCTCGCGCTGCCACGCAGATTATTCTCGTGCCGGTGTTGAGTCTTCCTATAGCTACTGTCTGCATGTTCTTGATGATGCCCCGGACGACGAGCTTGATTACGTGGTTCCTGGAAAACATCATTCGTCCCAATGTGGCCGTGTCGCGTGCCCAACGCGCTCGGGGGCATTCAGACGCGCCGGGTGGCGCAGGTTCTCGCCCTGGTCCCAAAGGCTCGCCCGGTCCGTCGGACGGCGCCCCCGGAGGGCAAAGCGGCGATGGTGGCACCGGTGGTGGCGGCAGCAGCAACAAGTCGCTCAACCCGCTCGATAAACGTACAGAGGGTGAGGCACCTAAAGGAGTCGGCAACGGCAACGACGGGACGCCTTTCAAAGAGACGGTGCGGGATAGAGTCGACAAAGACGATAAGCTAACTCCTCCAGAGATTTCAGAGCAAGTGATTATGCGGATCAATGCGCCGCGAATGAGCTACATGCGTCGTCTGGCTTTTGATACCTACGATGGCTCCGGTTGGACCCGAGCGTTGCCAATCAAAGGCGTAGAGTTTCCCCTGCAAGATAACTACTTCCCGATTGGCAATGCCAACGCGCTTGCTATTCCGCGTGATTGTCCGGTGGTCGAAATCAAGCAGCAGGTCACGCTCAACGCCGATCTGAGCGGCAATTCGCTTCCGGCTATGTGGGTGCCCCAGGAAGTGGCCGGCCCGCTCGAGACCGTCACTGTGGAGCAGGATGGGACTGTGAAATCTAGAAAAAATTTAGGTGCCGAGCTTAACTACGAAGTCAAATCTTACGTACCTGTCTATAGACAAGGTGTGATGCGTAGCTTGCCTGCCAGACCGCACTCCGACTTCAAGAGATCGATTCTTCTTCCACCGGTGGAAGAGATGGAGGCGCTTGAGGACGAGCTCTATAAGAAATATCTTCAGCTTCCAGAAGGCTTGCCGGATCGAATAAAGCAAAAAGCGTTGAAGATTGCAGGCAAGGACGGCAACTGGTTCGTCAAGGCTGAACGCATCTGCGACTACATGCGCAAGAAGAAAAACTTCAAATATAAAGTGAAGGATATCTTCCGGGTCAAGAACGGAGATTTCGTCGACAATTTCCTTTTCCAGACGAAGGAAGGCAATTGCATTGAGTTCGCTTCTACATTTGTAGTCATGTGCCGATCTGCAGGAATTCCAGCGCGCCTGGTGGGCGGCTATCTGCCCGGCAAGTTCAACAAATCGACCGGATTTTATGAGGTTAAGGCCAAGGATGGCCACGCCTGGGGCGAGATCTACCTGCCCAACTGGTGCTGGATTCCATTCGATACGACCCCCGATGGCACCTTGCCCGAGTTCGACAAGGATGAAAATCTATTTTCGAGACTGGCGGAG
The DNA here is from genome assembly GCA_964541355.1 of uncultured Candidatus Obscuribacterales bacterium. Lineage (GTDB taxonomy): Bacteria > Cyanobacteriota > Vampirovibrionia > Obscuribacterales > Obscuribacteraceae > JADYXR01. Next base: position 8,528 of record CAZISK010000027.1, on the reverse strand, counting down.
TCCGGCTTAGCCAACCCATTCGGCGGAGCTTTCATGGGACAGGCCGGCACACCTGGTGCTGGTATGGGCGAAGGAATTGTCGGCAGCGAGATGCAGCGGGAGCTGGAAGCTAAGAAACGAGAGGAAGAAGGCAAGGAGCCGCTTCCGGAAGAAGATCCCTTGAAGCGCCTTGCCCAGCTGTTGAGATGGGAGCCAATCGCGATTATCTGTATCCTCCTGAGCGGTGGTGTGGTGGCGTATCTATACTTCGAGCGTCGACGATCGAAGAACATTATTGTCGTTCCAAGTGATGCGCGGAAGTCAACAGTCCTGTTCTTCGAGGTGTTAAGAGATTTGAGGAAATTCAAGATCGTCCGCTTGCCCACCGATACGCCGCTCGATCTGGTCGATCGAATTCACGAGTCGTTCGAGATTCAGCGACAGGACGGTAGACATATCCCGGCTGAGTTAGAGCCGCTGCTAACGAGCTTTTTCGAGATCTACACTCTGGACCGATTCGGAAGAAGCGATCGAGCAGTCGAACTGGAATCGATGAGTGGCGAGATTAGAAAGCTGGTCAATTCAAGCAAATAATTGAGGAAAAACGGCGAAAATCATTGGCCGATTGGGTTGTCACGCGATAGAGTGGTTATACAGCCCCTGTTTTCTTGACATGGGTTTACTAAGTCCCAAAAGGTCCTGGATTTATCACAATTTCGGCGATTAATAAGGTTTGCCGATTGGTAAAACTAACAACGTACAATAGAATGTAATTACTGTCGCGAACAGGTAGACAACAGAAGGCATAAGGCATATGGTTCAACAGGTCAGAACGACAACCGGTATTCAGCAGCAACAGGAGTTTGTTCCTCCCTATCCAGGCTCAATTGCCGAGACAGGCTTGAAGGAAGGTTTCCTCGAGGAGCTGATTCTTAAAGACATTTATCTCGTCAACTTCGCGCTTGGTCGCGAAATTGCTGCTCGTACCATGCTTCCATTCAAGATTGTCGAGGAGATCCTCGAAGTTTTGAAGAAGCAGCTGCTCATCGAAGTGAGGAGTTCGGGCGGACTGGCAGACTATGAATACTGCCCCACTGAAAAAGGCAGGGACAGAGCCCGCGCCTATTTCGACCACAATGCGTACGTCGGCCCCTGTCCCGTACCGTGGAATCGCTACATCGATTCGCTCAAATATCAAACGATCCGCCGTGAGTCAGTGACGCCCAGAGATCTTGAAGTCGCATTTTCCGACATCATGGTCAACAGAAGGACAATCAACTCAGTCGGTCCGGCAATCAACTCCGGCCGCGGGATGTTCCTCTTCGGTGAGCCCGGCAACGGTAAGACCTCTATTGCTGAGCGGATTGTCAGAAGTTTTAAAGGACACATCTTTATCCCGTATGCAGTCGAGTGCGATGGACAGATTATCCGTGTATTCGATAGCCACAACCATGATCCCGTTTCGGCAGCCAACTACCCTCGTGACTACGACCACCGTTGGGTCCGTATCCAGAGGCCTTGCGTAGTCGTAGGCGGTGAGTTGACCATCGATATGTTGGAGCTTCAATTCGACTACGGTACCAAGCTTTATGAAGCGCCGATTCAGTTGAAATCCAATTGCGGACTGTTGTTGATCGATGACTTTGGTCGCCAGAGGATTGACCACAAATCGCTCCTTAACCGATGGATTGTGCCTCTTGAAAAGAGGGTCGACTACTTGACCTTGCATACCGGCAAGAAGTTGGAAGTGCCATTCGAGCAGCTGCTCGTATTTTCTACCAACCTCAACCCCTCCGATCTGGTTGACGAAGCTTTCCTCCGACGAATTCCTTACAAGATCAACATCACCAGTCCGACTGAGGATGAGTTCAAGTGGATCTTCCTGCAATATTGCCAGCGCACTGGCGTACCTTACAACGAAGAAGCGGTCAACTATTTGATCGAATCACAATATCGCTCCGGCAAGCGTCCAATGCGATGCTGCCATCCTCGCGACATCGTTGACCAGGTCATCAACCTTTGCGCATTCCTTCAGACGGATCCACGTCTTTCCCGTGAGTATCTAGACCACGCTTGTGCGGTGTACTTTGCCGCTATGGGCAAATAACGACTCTGTTATCGAGAAGATTCAAATGCGCTCTCAATCGAGGGCGCATTTTATTTGAGATGTTCCATCCTAATTGAAACTACTGGACATCTTCAACTCACTGATCATCAGTGGTTCCAATCCGGTGAAGCGAGATAGATGGCAAGCGAAGGAGAGCCGCCGAGCGGCTTGGATGCGATTGCTATTGTGGACGGAGTCATTCGGTTAATCACATTCGTCTTGCGCCACGATGGCTGATCAGTAAATCTACGGTTTTCGCACGATCGCAATCGCGGACAGCGCCGGGAGAACGCCAACTCTTTCTACTAGCTTGGCTATCGGCAAGACCAGATTGAAGCACCACATCTGGTTCGGCGACAGATACTTGCGTCCCAATACTTTGTTGTACAACCAGCCCGGGACGCCAAGCTTGTTGAAGTCCTGCATGCTTACTATGGTGAATCCCGCGGCCTTCATCTTCTTGGCCAGCTCGTCTTTGGTATATCGTCGGTAATGTCCGACCGTTGTATCTACTGCGCTAAACAGCCAGGGATGCTGAGGAACAAGGACGATAGCATGACCGCCGGCAGAAAGGCTGCGATAGAAGTTGCGTAAGACTTGCTCATCGTCAGGCAAATGCTCGAGTACATTGAGGCAGATGATGGTGTCAAAATTACTTTTTTCGAACTCGTCGTAACGGTCATTGTCGCAAAGGTCCATGAGCGATGCCTCGAAGTTCTCCAGGTGACCGAATCGGCGGGAGATCATCTCTATATATAGTGGATCGACATCAACACATAAGAGACCGTCTCGATTCAACATTAGGCTTGTTAAATTGCCGATTCCGCAGCCGGCTTCAAGAACTTTGTTACCGACAAATTTCGAAAATTGCTCGAACATCCAGCGATTCAAGCCGCTGCCGCGGATAGCGCTTAATACGTAATAGCCATCATGGGTGGTGAACTGTTTGTCGAGAAAACCAGCCCAAATGAGCACGCGAAGGGCATCTACTGCGTCTTTCCAGGTGATTTTCTTGCCTTCGGCGTAGGTGCGACCGGAGTAACTGATCGGCACCTCATAAATGCGTGCGCCCCACTGAGCCAGGCGCACTGTCAGCTCCGGCTCGATCCCGAAGCGCTTGCAGCGCAGCGGCGTTTGCTTCAAAATGTCCGCTTTGACCGCCTTGTAGCATGTCTCCATGTCGGATAGATTGACGTCGCAGACTATGTTGGTCAGCCAGGTAAGCAAGCGATTGCCGACGCTATGCCAGTAGTAAAGCACGCGATGGCATTCGCTGCCGCCGAATCGTGTACCGAACACTGCCTCGGCGCGACCGTCCAGAATCGGTTCGATCACCTTGGCGATTTCAGCTGGATCGTATTCGAGGTCCGCGTCTTGAACTATTGCTATGTCTCCGGTCATCTCTTTGATGGCGGTGTGTATCGCAGCACCTTTGCCTTGATTCTGAGTGTGGCGAAAGACCTTGATGCGAGGGTCGGAAAGAGCCAGCTCCTCTAAGATTTCGAAGGAACCATCGCTTGAACCGTCGTCGACCGCGATCACCTCGATTGCAACCGGTAAAGTTGCTTGAAGCACACGGCGAAAAATCGTTCGAACTGTACGCCGCTCGTTGTACACAGGAATGAGCACGCTGAGCTTGAGGGCGCGTCGGCGCTCGATTTCGGCCTGAGCCTGGTGATCCGGCTCGTCTACCGCCGACACCACTGCGTTGACCTGGAAAATGTGACTGGGCTCCGACATCGGCATCCTTTTGGAAGCTATCTAGTGGGCTAGTACGCATATGCCCGAAAACTCTATTTGGCCAACAAGCTCAAGATCGCCCGGTCAAAACAGGATAAAACCGGCATGTCGCGCCTTATTCTGAATTGCTCGGTGGAGATAGACCTTGAATTTTCTCAGACAAAGGCGATCAATTCAGGACGTTAATCTTTCCAATCCGCGTCTTTACCTGGAATGGATAGTAGAGTGTTGACCGACGAGACATTCCAATAGCCGACCTTACGATCGCGCCTGCGGTTTGAATTGCAATTGTCAGGACATTTCTTCCGCCGGTCGGGGGGCGAGGTGTGTTATCGCCTCGTGCATGTGAAACTTCTGCAGGTTGTGAAACATCTGCTTGTTGTTGTGCCACCATCCCTGGTGTAGACCGAGACAAAATGAGAGCGCTCCGTGATCCAGCGTATGCGATGTATGCCTCAGCAATCCAGGGACTTTGCATTATGCCGCTTTTGCGTCCGGTCGACCAGATGACAATTGGCTTCTTCATCGCCTGGAGCGCTCGCGACCAGGCCAATCGCGGCGAGCATCGAGACGCACTTTCCGACAGCTTGATCTCGTCGTCGGCGATCAACGCTTCCAGTTGAAGAACCTGTGACTTGGTTAACGCCGTCAGACAACCTGAGTTACGCTTGCCGACGATCACGAAATCGCCCGCATCAACTGCTTCGATAGTTATAGATTCTGCCGGTTCCACGGCTGCCGGTTCTACTACTTCTGCTGGTTCCACGGCTGCCGGCACAGACCTGAGATTGCTACCTGTGGTGGTAGCGTATCTGGTGACCTTCCGTCTGAACTTCCTGCGCTTCTTCTTGCTGTGGTGGCTATCTGTGCGCTTATTGTCCGATGCCTGCAAAACCAGTCGCTTGAGCGATTGCATTTGAGAGTGATAGGTTACCGGCTCGCCCACAAAGGAAAGAAACTGGCGAGAGAGCCAATCAAACCCTTTATCGTTGGCAGTTAGCACCCTGTGATGTTGTTGGATAGCGATTAGCGACGTCTTGGAAATGAATGTCAGTTGCCCCGGCGTCTGAGGGCGGAAGAATAGAATGGCGATTCCTCCGATCAGGAGCACTAGACCCAGCATTCTGAATGGACTTCTCGACGAAAGGTAAAAGTAGAAGAGCAGGCAGGTGTAATAGATTGGAATGGCTCCAGCAACAGGGGGAGGGAGGTGGAGCATGGCGCCCTTTATCGACGCGAGTGCCGTCGCGCTCAGAATCATGTAGTCAAGCGGTAGCGAAGTCAAGCCGTCTATCGCTTGGGTTAACCATCCGCTAATGCAGCTCGTTGACGGCATTAGCCCGAATATTAGGGTGGCAATGGATGAGGCGAAGGCAAGTAGTGTTATGGGTGCCACCACCGGATCGACCATCAAGTTGGCAGGCAGGAACAACAGTCCGGCGCTTCGAAAGTGGAATAGCTGCAGCGGCAAGACGGCAAGCTGAGCAAGAATGATTACGCGCACGGTGTCGCGGAACCAGATGTTGACCTTCTTGAACAGAGTATTTGCTTGTCTCCGAGATGCCCTCTGCATGCCGATGATGATACTACCGGTAGCGGCATAGGAAAGTTGCAGCCCAATATCCGAGATTGACAATGGTTGTACAAGAAGTGCTAACCAGAGCGTGATAGAGAGTGCCGCTACGGAGTGCAGCCTCCTCGCGAACAATCGGGCAATCAAGAAGAGTCCACATAGAAGTGCCGCTCTGAGCACCGACGGTGAAGGTCCGGCGAGGCAGACAAACGAAACCGTAGAAATGGCCGCTATAGCGATGCGGACAATGGTGGGCAGGCGAGCCAGTCGCGAGATGAGATAGCTGGCTGCGACGACAATCGACAGATTGAGCCCCGATGCCGCAAGTAGATGCGATAGACCGACATCTCGAAACTTATCTTTAATTTCGCATGACAGGTGTACTACGCGATCGCCAAGCACCATGGCTGAAAGTAGATCGCCCTTTTCCTTCCCCAGAGCTCTTTCATGTGAGTCGATGATATCGTGTCTGGCTTTCTCCAACATAGTTGGAGCGAGATGATCGTCCAAACCCAGCACTCTAATTTCACTCGAGGAGCTGCGTATTGTGGTGACTATGCCTTTATTTGCGAGTCTTCTGTTAGCATCGAATTGCCATCGATCGGGTGCAAGAGCAATTCGCGAGACCTGCCCAAACACTCGTATACGTTGTCCTGGAGCCAGTGGTGTGCTTCTTGACCCTGTCACGTTGAGTAGCGTTAGTCCGCGCAACTTCTCCTTTGATGGATATAGGAGAGTCTGAGGTCGGCATATGAAGGAGTTGGAGTTAGAGTTCGCTCTCGAATCGACGATGCAAATACACGCTATGTAGCCTTCTGTTATATGTCGAGCTAAATCTTCTTTCGACGCGGCTGGTAGGTGCATTATCGTATAGAGCATTCCTACCGTGGGCAGACAGGCGACGACCAAAGCAGATTTTCCGCGTCCACCTAATCGAAGGATGAGCCAGGACAGGCATGAGAGCGAGATGAGCGCAATTGCGGCGCTTTGAAGGCATTGTCGAATGAGACCTGTAATCTCGCCGTGCTGGAGGAATGCCGCCTGGTCTACAACCAGAAAGCAGCCGGCGGCGAACGAAAGTGATGCGACAACGGTAACCGACTGTGGATTCATAAAAAGCCCTAACCAGACCCTACACTCTCTTTAACGGCTTTAAGCCGGCTGGAGTTCAATTGGATCTGGTTAGAATTTTCAGACTTTTAATTCAGTAGATTGAGTTATCTGTTGGCGATGATCATCCTTTTGAATAGATGCACCTTTGTCGATTAGTTGCCGGGTTTGACTCCAAGAGGATTGCTCTTGTAGTTTTTGTATTGGTCCGGAGCTTTTGCTACGACCTGTTCTGCAATACGTTTGGCCAACGCCTTGAGCTCGGGAAGGTCTGGATTCTTCGGATCGAGCTGCTCAGCAATTGTCAGCATGTCCAGAACTCCATCGTATTTCTTCGGACCGCTAAGTCCGGGCAAAGACTCGTTGCGACCTGCGTCAGTGCCGAAGATGATATCGCCGGCACCCTTCGGATCGTTGCCATGATCGAGCTTGTAACCGGCCTGAGCCATTTTCGCTAAGGCTTGATCGCGGAACAATTTAGCTGTAATCGTTACGGCGTCAGCATTCGGCGAACCGTCAGGATTTTTCAGTCGCACCACGTTGCGGGCTATTTTGGCATTCATCTCTTCGATGAATGTTTTGTGGAAGGCCAGCTCCTTGTTGAAAGTGGCACCATTGTTGGTGGTTCCAAATTCGAGGAATTTCTTGATCTGGTCAAAAGCCTGCTGGCAATCATGCTTGCCAAGAATGGTCTGGATGTTAGCATCTATCTTCACGCCGATCTTTTCCAGATCCTGGACTTCTTGACCGGTCACAACGGTTCCGAATGCTTGCTTGTCCATCAGTCGGCCGGTGAACACGGTGGCAGCCTTGGTGCTGTCTCGTGCCATTTGCAAGTTCATCAAGCCTTCCGCGCCCAGATCCAGATCCAGTCCTTTGAGAATATAGGTTGGCTTATCTGTAGCTAAGGCACTAAGTCTGGTTCCATTTTCCATTCTGTACTCGCCGACTGATCTGGCAAGGGCGATGGTAGCCCTGTGCGAGCCCAGTTTTTGTTCATCATTCATGTTGCCGTAGTCTTTGCGAGCGCGGACCACGAGGTTGGCCAGATTTTGCTCCATGATGACTTCGTTCTTCTTACCGAGGTCTTTGAAGGCTTTGACTGCACCTTCCATAGAATCGTACGATCGTTCGGTTCTATCTCTTGATGCTGCTTCGACTGCGTTTTCTTCGATGTCTCCTGCAGTTGGTTTGGCCAGAGCCCACTCGGCGGAGTTGCCGCCCAGCCATGCCAGACCGACAAGACCAGCGCGAGCCCACTTGCCTTTCGCCGGTACAGCGAATGCAAGACCCATTGGAACAGCGTCATACACCGTAAAGTGCTTGAGCGGCTCCGGTATCCATTTTGGTGCAGTGATGCCGTTGTCGGCAAGGTGTCCAGCGCCGAGCGCGCCCAACGTAAGTAGTGTTTTGCCACCAAAACCTTTGCCAAGTGCGATGGCAAGAGGCACTGTCAAACTCGAAGTTTCCCATGATGTGGCATCTTTTCCATACACCCGATCGCGGAAGGAGTGATCGCCGTTGAGCGCAATTCCGGTACCTAGGGTATAAAAGAGACCCTTCTTGGCATTTTCCCAGGCGCCGCCACTGGTCATCCATGCGGTTTCCGATGCGGCGCCTTTAGCAAGCGCTTCGTGCTGGCCAATCTTGGCTAACGCTACTCCACGAGTTTCGAGAAGCGCAAGTTCTGATTTTGTCAGAACTCGACCGCCTGCGGAAAGTTCTGTTGCTCGAATTCTAGCGATGTGCTCGACTGTTTTTTCAGCCGTGAGAGACTTTAGGACCTCTGGATTGAGGTGTCCTTCGCGTTCTAGGAGAACCTTCAATAGCTGTGCATCGTCGGTGATCTTCAATCCAGATTTCAACGCCACTGCATGCTTTAGCTCTTCACCCACTAATTTGTTAGTTGGGGTTCCGGCTTTCAGCTGCGTCAACAGCCGTTGATCCATTTCATAGCTGGCTTTGATACCGTCGAAGGACTTTGTTACCAATCCTTCTTCTTTGGCGACCTGCGATGCA
>CAZISK010000026.1:0-19972 GCA_964541355.1 uncultured Candidatus Obscuribacterales bacterium | reverse complement strand
CTGCGATTGTCGATCCCGACGGGCCTGGCGGGGCTCCGATCTCGGTGTTCGAGTCCGGCGCGATCCTGCAATATCTCGGGCGCAAGACTGGAAAATTCTATCCAACGGACGAACGCGCGCGCGTTGTGGTTGACGAATGGTTGTTCTGGCAGATGGCGGGTTTAGGCCCGATGTTCGGGCAAGCCAGCCACTTCCGAAATTATGCGCCGAACTTGGTCGACGATCCGAGCAAGATCGAATACTCGGTCCGCCAGACCTCGATCGTTGTACTTTTCGATCAAACCGATACAAACGTCTCTCGTTGCACCGATTCCGGTAACGATGTTGATGGTCGCTGAAGACTCAGGTTCAAGTGTCAGTCGATATCGAGTAGCGACAATCGGATCGAGAACCGAGCCATCCGTTCCGGATAGGGGTCCTGACTTCATCATCGCTTCAGGCTGGACTATGGAACGCCCTCGTCCGATGAAGCGGCTGCGATCGGTCTCGTGTGAGATCTCTTCGATGCCTGCACCATAAACTGTCATCAGATGAAACATCCAGGGCGTCTGTTCATCGGCCGATCGCGGGCGTCGATTGCACAGTATTGCCTGACGGTCCGCAATGATTTCGGTTTGCACGAATAACTTGCTGAAGGCTGGGTGGAGCGCGTCCGCTAATGTTGGTGCCAGCACGACCTCAGCGTAGCTCGTCACGTCAATGGTTCTGTGTGCAAGCGATCGATTGGTGATACGAACCCGGCGCAGCTCGATATCATCCTCAGAGGATACGACAATTTCAGAGTGCGTATCGCAATCGAAACCGCGGCGACGAAACTCCACTCGCGACTCTGAAAAAATCGCTTCATCGATCTCAGTCGTTTTTAGAGTGGGCTGATATGCCGCCGACCAGAACTCGCTGCTGGTCAGATCGCGGATATAGCAGAATGTACCGCAATTGTCCATCGTGGCATCTTCGCGGAAGCGTGTGACAGCGATGTCGTTCCAACGACTGTATCCGCCGCCAGCATTGGTGACCATGACGTGATATCTGCCATTGGAGAGAAGCTGCACTTCGGGCGTGATGGTATCCGGGCTGGTGAAAAGACGTACCGGTGCTTCCCCGCCGACGAGGGTGGTGCTCATGCTCGAAATCTCCGCGGTCTGCACGTGGAACACGGTCGACTTGGGAATCCGTTCCTGTAGTAAAAGTATGGTCGACTGGAAGGTCGGCTCCGATTCGAAACGCTTCTGCATGGGCCGATCCAAAAGGGCATAAGCTAAGGATAAAAAAGCCATGCCCTGGTGATGCGACATGTACGAACGGACAATCGAATGCGGCTGCCCGCGAGCTACACGAGCGGCTGTGTAATCGATGGCTTCATAGAAGCCGAATTTCCCGAGGAACCCTTCAGAAGCGAGTTTTTCCAGATTAAAACAAGCCGCTTCCGGTGCCACCATAAGTGCCATCATAGTGGCATAAGGAGCAATTACCAGATCCTCCGCCAAACCGCGTTTGAGCCCCAGGCCAGGTACGCCGAACGCCCGGTATTGATAGTTGAGATGAACATCGACCGCGTTGAAGCCCGATTCTGAGATGCCCCAGGGTACATCTCGCTGTCTGCCGTATTCTATCTGTCTTCTGACTGCCGAGCGGCAGGTTTGATCCAGAAGTGTGCCCTCGTAGGTGGGCATCACCAGCAGTGGCATAAGATACTCGAACATCGAGCCACTCCAGGAAAAGAGAACCGGATGTCCACCTGCCGAAGCAAGCAAACGTCCAAGAGAGAACCAACTTTCTTGCGGTAATTGCCCCTGGGCGATGCCGACGAAATTTGCCAATCTTGCTTCGGAGGCGAGCAAGTCATAATAGCTGGCGTCCAGGCGACGTTCCGCGACGTTATAACCGATAGAAAGTAGGCGCCGGACCTTGTCGAATAGAAAGTCATAGTCCATTGTAGCGAAGTCGCCAGATTGAGCAGCCAGTCGTTCGATTTCGACAATCCTGGTCTGCGAGCGCTTCTCAGCGAGTGCAATCATCGATCGCAGCAGGTCGAGCGATTGCTCCACTTCCGGCGTTGAATCCGGCAGGCTCAAGCCAGCAAGCCTGGCAGATACATCTCCAACTCTAGCCAGCTCCCTTAATGTAGGAATTCGATCAAGCTCCAGCAGCAGGTCGAGCGTTGCCGACCTTCGACTGTCGGCAGCATCGATGGCACCAACTGGTCCAGGATCGGATCTATTCTCTTCCAGGCTTTTTTCTACATCGGTTTGCTCAATTTCTGGTACGCTGTTTCGCACGCCATTTTGCTCACCACTGCCGATACCGTCCTGCCCGTCGCTCCCTTCAGTGCTACCGGCGGATTTTGCGAGCAGAGCCGCTACCGTTCCGAATTCGGTTGAATGTAAGAGCCATGGCGCCAGGAACGTCAACTCCTCGAGAGCTGCTGAGCATTGGTTCGCCACTGTTTTCGACCAGAAGACGGCTTCGGCGTTGCCGGCAGGATCAAACTCGGTCACCAGCAAAGCAGAGCTGCTGGCCAGATGCTCCAGGTTAGTGCGCAAAGAAATCAACGAAACTGAACGCGGTTGACAGGCCGACTGGATATCCTCCTGCAATCTTCGAAGCCTGCCAGGAACATTGGCACCGGCTGCGGTGACAAGCAATGATACTGCGTCATTGAGCCCATCAAAACACTGCTCTGCCAGAATATCATCATCCGGTAAGGCCAGAAGACCACGCCTCAATGTGAAAAGATGTCCGGCCAGATTGCCGCTGTCCACCGTTGAGATGTACATGGGCAAAAGCGGCTCGAGGGTCTGCGTATCGTACCAATTGTAGAAATGACCGCGACAGCGCTCCAACTCTGCGACCGTTGCCAACGTGTCTGCAGTGCGTTTGATTAACTGTCCGCCTACGATGTAACCAAAATCATACGCGCCCAGATTCGCAAGCAGGCACAATCCTATGTTGGTCGGCGAAGTGCGATGAGCAGTTCTTTCAACCGGGCGTTCCTGATAGTTATCCGGTGGCAGCCAATTATCGTCTTCCGTCACGAACGTTTCGAAAAATACCCACGTCTTGCGAGCCGCTTCTCGCAAAAACCTGGTTTGATTGCTGTCGAGATGTGGCCTTCGTCGCGGCAAAGGACGGCTCAGCCAATAGACAATAGCCGGGCTGGCGAGCCAGAGTAGAAGAATCGGTAAAGCCGCAGTTAATGCAGCAGGACTACATAGCTCGATTGCGATAATGGCACTGATTGCAATTAGTGGTGCGCTGAGCATAATGCGATAGGACTCAAAGAGTCCGGTGCCTTTCCGGAGATCTATACTGGAGGAAGCTGTCCACGAAAGAAGATTCTTGCCTGAGACAAACATACGCCAGTTCGTCACAACGATTGCATGCAAGTTGGAACAGGCTTCGTACGGAAGGCATGCCAACGATAATGTCGATTGAGCCAACTGCACCATAGTGGCTTGCCAGACGAGTGATAAATGTTCGCCAAATGGTGCTTCATCAGACTTCCGAAACACCTCCACGATTGCTGAAAGCAGCGGAGGGATGACAACATTCCAGACGACAACCAGACTCCAGAATCCGGGTCGAGAGAGAATAGTCCAACCCATTATCAAAAGAATAGTCAGCGCAATCGGCACCAAAGAGCGCCTGAGGTTGTCGGCAATTTTCCAGCGCGCCAAAGGAGAGAGCGGATTTCTCTCACGAACACGATCGCAAAGTGGTACATTCGGGAAAAGCCAGCTCAACAGCTGCCAATCACCACGAATCCAGCGATAGCGCCGCGTCGCATCGGCGCTGAAGGTGGATGGTGCATCCTCGTATAGCAGCACATCGCTCAGAAGACCTGATCTCGCGTAGCACCCTTCCAATAGATCGTGGCTCAATATGCGATTTTCAGGAAATCGATTTTTTAGAGTAAACTCGAAGGCGTCAACATCGTATATGCCTTTTCCGATGAAAGATCCTTCCAGGAAAAGATCTTGATAAACATCAGAGACGGTACGAGTGTATGGATCTACGCCGGAATTACGAGAGTTCAATTGCGCATAGGCCGAACTGGAGCTGCCCGGGAGATTCACAGCAACAAGCGGCTGCAGTATGCCATAACCTTCCACAATCAACCGTTTGTTTTCGTCATACCGTGGACGGTTAAGTGGGTGCTCCATGGCACCGACAAATTGCCGCGCGGCATCGCGAGGAAGCTGAGTATCCGTGTCCAGAGTAATCACATATCGGACACCTAAGAGGATGTCTGTATCACCGACGACGACGGAGAAATTGTTCGCCTCACCACGCAACAGCATGTTCAAATCGGCAAGCTTGCCGCGCTTACGCTCATAGCCCATCCAGACCTGCTCGCTAGCGTTCCAGAGACGCGGTCGATGGAAGAGGAAAAAACTGTCGTGACTTTCGGTTCGGTACTTGTCGTTGAGACTATTAATTCCTTCCGAAACTGTCTTCAACAGAGCCTCGTCGGCCGGCATTATTGACTCGCTCGCATCGCGAAAGTCAGTGAGCAGACCGAAGTACAAATGTTGATCGCGATTGCCGAGGAATCTGACTTCTAATGCTTCGAGCAGCTCATCGATATTTTGCGAGCTCGTCAGCATGGTTGGTATCACAACCAAAGTACGAGCTTGCGAGGGCAACCCCTCGGAGAAGTCGATTCGTGGTAGCGGCTTTGGTACGGTCAGCAACATCGACATCCAATTTACCAGTGCCACTGCAAACTGGCTCACCGCCAATAGGCACGTAATGCCGACCAGGATAAGAAGCCAATCGGACCCGTTGCCGGACAAGTTCCTGTCACGATAGGGCATCGCCACAAGACCGACAGAAAGACTTACAGTCAGAACCAGAATCGATCCTAGATAGAGAAGCAAAGGACGGCGCGATATCATGGTCACAAAGCTCTCGAAAAAGGCGCTCTTTATCTCTCCGGCTTCCTCCAACAATGGCCGTCCCCTGCCAATCAGATAGTAGCCGACATGTGATGCTCTGTCTTCGCTTCCCAATTTGAGCTCATTCTCATGAGCCAATTGCACTACTTTTCTGGCCAGTTGTCCTTCAGTCAAACTGGTCTTTTTGCTCATACGCTCTACAGCGTGACGATAGCTATCGCGCGTGGCAAATTCCATTTTGCTATAAACGCCGGCTGGGTCCTCGCGTAGAGTTTGTTCGACCTGGCTCTGACTTTCAACAAAATCGCGCCAATCCATCGCAGCGAGAAATCGCAAACTGGCAATGCTGTTGCTGATAGAAACTTGATCGATAGCTTGTTGTTGAACCTCAGCGCGCACCAGCTGTTCGATGGTTAGCCCGTTCTCCGAGAGTCTCTGCTCAATCCAGGTCAGAGGCAAAGCCAAGGTTGGTCCGTGCCCTTGCAGTTTGCGCGACAATTCGGCGATAAAAGAACTGACTAATGGCGGATTGGACCTTGCCATGTCGGCAATTACAAGAATCAAACTTTTGGGGTCGTTCTCCGCAGTATCAAGCATTCTATCGGCCCATGTAGCAGCAAGAGCCCTGTCTATGCCGGTCTCGGCAATACGAGTAGCCACACGTCTGAGATTCTCAATGAGAGCCAGGCGCAGCATGATCGGTATGGCCCATAGTTCGCCAAGATTGAGCTCCTTTATGAGCTGATAGGCGGTTACGAAGCGACTGAGGCTCTCGGGCTCCACTCGCCCATCGCCATGGGAGATTGTCTCCAACGCAATGTCATATACGCGCGGCAGACCGGCCGAGGGACCGTTCAAAAGTCGAGGCAATTCACGGCTGTAGCCTTTCGGCAAATGTTTCTTGGCAGTGAGAATCTGATCTTCAATCAAGTAGAAGTTGTCGAGGAGCCACTCCCCAGCCGGTGGAATCTGACGATTATCTCTGACAGTTGCTGTCAGCATATTGCACGTGTGCGTAAGAACGTCTTCATTGGTGGCAAGACGATCTAGAAGCTGATCCGCGGCTCCGTCCACTGTCAATTTGTGCCAGCCCGCCAAGGTTGTGCCGTGCTGCTCCATCTGGTCGGCGCTGAATAGCTCCGATCCCAACGCCGGATCTCCATCAGTGTGAGTTCCGCTCAGTTTGCCGTTAATGAGTGCTCTCAGTCGGAGCCAACTCGCTGTTAAGGCCTTAGTTCGTGTTATCAATATTTCGAATTGACCTCTTCACCAGGCAGCTTTATTGTTTCCGAACTCCATTCTTGCCTGTGATTAGAGAAAGGATGAGTCACGAACGTAACACAAACCAGGCTGCGATCATCGCTTCACGCCGGTGGTTGACGCCGCTTGAAAATTTAAAACCGCGAGCAATACGACAAAATCTAAACTTTTGACGAAACGAGGCTTTGCAACGCAACCTTTGGCGGTAGAACTCGAAAGGAGCAAGACAGCCTGACTTTATATTAAATCCATTATCTCACGTTTTCGATCAAGAAGGTGATCTCCGAATTTTTTCGGCAAGAATCCGATACGCTCCGATAAGTACCATCTCGAGTGCAGTCTCAGTTTTGCTTTGGCGATTATGTCTAAAGCTCTTAATTGAGTAGCAGCAGTCCCACTCAACCAGCCAGTTGTAGCTCGATTGTATCTATGACTTCAACAGCAGGATTCTTCTCTGCACCATATCTAGTGTCATCGCAGTTCGCCGCCCGCAGCTAACCATTTTCTATAGGGAAACGGAATAAACACTTTTCCAGAGCTTCTAGTATTTTGATAATTATTTCTCTCGATCAGCGTCTCCAAACTCTGCGTGGATGCCACCAAACATTCTCCGGACGTCTCTTCCTGAACCGCCTCAGGTTCCGGCACTATCCTGGTTGTTTCCTTCTTACATTTAAAAAATGGCATGTGGTGTTTCCAATTAGTTGCAAGGAGTAGACGGTCGCATCATCTGCAAGACATCATGTGCTGAAACAGGACGATTACTCGGAGTTCGATCAGTTAAGGTGCGGATCAATTGATGGAAGTCCCCCGAGAGATCCGGCCGTGTGGATCGAATATCGCAAGGACCCAACGGTTCAGGATCCTCACCGGTAGCCAAGAAACAAAGAGTGGCACCGAGCTGATATAAATCACCTGCTATGGTGTATTCTCCGCAAAACTGTTCTGGAGCCATAAAACAATGTTTGCCCACAACCGTGCTCGAAGCGCTCGTAATCGTCGATTGGGCAATGTTGAAATCAAGCAGCTTTATCACGCCGTTTGAGAACATCAGATTGTCCGGAGTGAAATCGCGATGAATAATAGGCTCTGGTCGGGAATGCAGATAATCGAGGATTGAGCCACATTGTTGAGCCATGTCCACAAGCTGCTCCTCACCTAAGCGTGGTTGGCTCAATACATATTGACGCAAATTTTGACCGGTGAGCGCTTCCATGACGATGTAGAGCCTGTTTCCTTCGGCAAAGCACTGTTCAAACTTGACAATGTGCGGATGATCCAGACGGCTCAAAACGGATGCTTCGTGCAACATCTGCCTTAAGTTCTTCTCTACGGATCTCATTGTGCCACCAAAATTACAAACAATTTCTTTGATAGCGACTCTGTTTTGATCGCCGGTTCCTTCGCGGGCGTCGTAAACTACCGAGAAACCGCCATGCCCCATTATGCCAGTCACAGTGTATGCCCCACCGCGAAGCGAGGTACCCGGCGAAAGCTGACGGGTTAAACACTGGGGCTGGGCGGAGTTGAGGTCAGCCAACCACATGGCTGTGAAGCTTTCCAGATTGTTGGCTTCAAACTTATCGCGCACGGATTCGTCAAACACCTCGCTCCCAACTTTCTCTTGTATAAACTGCTTGATCTACAACAGGCGCGGTCTCTGATTGTGGCGTGCCAACTCGAGTCGGAGTGTCAAACAAGGGTATCCCCGACTCTTCCTGGACCAGATCAGACGCCTCAGAGCCGGTAGGTTCCGTTTGGTCCACTCGATTTTGCCACTTGAGGTTCATCCGGGTACCACAAGATTGTTCTCTGATTTATTCCCTGGATCTACAAAATGCGAACGAAGATTTGACGAACCGGCTCATAAGCTGAAAATCGAAACTAACATTTGAAGCTAGACTGCTGAGACAAATCCAGACACATTCGAGCCTATTGCAAATCTATCTCTCGAATTTGATTCTGAGGCGGAATAGTGTGCTTGGCGACTCGGCCAACGGCATTAGGTTTAGCTACAATCGAGTCCTCGAAGATTTTGGATTCATAGAGCCTATGCTGTTCTATCATTGTAGAATCGATAGTTGTCCCTTCTTTGATCTCTTTTGTTGATACCATAACCGGTGCTTTCATCTCATGTCTGTCAATCGCAGACGAGACATTTCCGGTCTGAGCTGAAAGCCGTTGTTCCTGGTCAGCCCTCTTTCCAGTTATCATAGTCACAAGAACTGCTAGACCAATTATGATAAGCAGCATCATAGCTGGAGGCATTCTGGAAAGCGAGATGAAGATTGCTCTTAGTGGGTTCATTTGTTTGTCCTGAAAAGTTGACGCTACAAGCTTCGCACGCAAGTCAACAATGTCGGAAAAAATGAAGCAAGTATTTATAGTTGTCAAGAGCAAGGATCCACGGAAAGATCCCACCCAGTTCCGAGGGTTGAGACGGCGACTACGCCCTTCGTCGGTGATCCGCGTCCCCACGAGCTGCAGCTCCCTCAACTTGGAACACCGCGCTAAGAGCTCCGCTCCGTAGTCGGTAAATCCGGCTCCGTAAATGACCAGGCTTGTATAGTTAGGCAACTCATCAATCCGACTTTCAAGATTTTTGTCGGTCCAAGAACCTATGAACGAATCGAGTACAGACATAAGGCACCTCTTAAAGGTCCTGATACGTCTATTATTCCCATTCAAAACATAAATGGTAGAATCGTCCACAATCGATGATTCATGGTGGGTTCGCTGTTGCCGCTAAACCTTCGTCATCGATGATTTTAGGTCAGGCATACGTCCGTTGAGTTGCGGTGTCCCAGATGCCTTCGGTCGAGTTTCTATAATCCAATTGCATCTCAACGCCATCATAGAAGGTGCCCTTGCCTGGAAAATTAAAAGGTGTGATCATTATCCCACCTACGATCTCACGGCATTCTTCATCGGACAAAGTCGCGCATTCTTCATCAAAAATATCTTTCGTCATCTGGATATCCTCCAATTGCCTCAACCTGAGACTAAAGAGCATTTGTTGCAAAATTGCTGACATGTGATTGAACGAAATAGAAGGTTATGCAATGACGCTTCCAACCGTCAGATCGGATGAACTACCAGCTTGACAGTCTCAGCCAACATTGCTAACAATTGGCATGGACGTTGAATGATTTAGACTGCCGACGAGCAATCAGTTGGAATGGCGAAGATACTAATTGTCGAAGATGACCGTGCGTTTCTAGCGAATGTCGCTGACGAACTGGAGATGAACGGCTACTCAGTTGAATCGGTAGAAAGCGCAGAGGCTGCCATCGATGTTTTGGCGATCAGCGATTTCGATCTGATAATCATCGACTGGGAGCTACCGAAGATGAGCGGATTGGAGCTGTGTGGTCACATGCGACGCTCGGGAAAGCGCTGCGGTGTGCTGTTCCTGACCGGCCGCTCGACAACACGCGACAAAGCCAGTGGACTGGATGCCGGCGCTGATGACTATCTCACGAAGCCATTTGAAGCAGAGGAATTGCTGGCGCGCGTTCGTTCAGTCTTGAGAAGGGGAAAGACCAGTCGCAGCGACGAAGTACAAATCGGTGACATCATCTTCAATCTGGCAACTCGGAGTATACATAAGAGTAACCAGGTCGTTTCATTGAAAGCGAAGGAACATCATTTAGTCGAGTTTTTGGTGAGGAACAGAGGCTGCTTGTTTTCTCTCGACGATTTGATTCGCAACGTCTGGTCGTCGGACGAACTCGTCACTCACGACGCTGTCAGGCAATGCGTAAAACGGGTCAGAGAAAAGCTCGACACACCAGGCAAGCCCTCTTTCATCAGCACGGTCAAGGGTATTGGCTATATCGTCGAATGAAATCGTGACAAATCCATGGTCTCGAATGCGATATTCTATAACGGTAAGAAGTCGTACCTGACTCGAATCGCAAAATGATATTTCGTCTCAACAATCGCGGTAAGATCCTTGCAATACTGAACTCTAGCACCGAGCAGGACTTATCTCTTCTTCGCGGCTTCGATTTCGTCAGCCTGGTGGAAGATGACGACCGCCCCTTGGCGCTGGCGCTCATTTCAGGCGACCAGCCAAGCACGGAGTCCGGTCCGGTCGACCTCAGGTTGAAACTGTCAACAGCTGGGAGCTCTTCATTTCGCATTACCGCTTCGAAGGATACCGACGTTTTCCTGTTGGCGATTCCTCTCGATGCAGACCATGACGAAAAGACAGTGGACAATAGCTCACTTGATTATTCTAAGCAGCGAGCTCGACGCCTATTCGACAGACTGCCACTGGCACTATTGGTAGTATCAGATTCAGGCTCCATTCAGGCGGGCAACGAGGTCGCATGCCAGATGTTTGAGTTTAACGCCAATCAGCTCGGTGCCTTATCTATCGATCGACTGGTGAATCCGGAGACTTCCGAAATACAGTTGATTGACTTTCTCAAGCGTATGATCGGACGCACTTTCCGCGCCAGGGGATTGAAGCAAAGCGGCGAATCCTTTACGGTTGAGGTTCATGCACAATTTCTCGACGACTCCTCGGAAATTCTGCTTCTATCGGTTTTCGATATATCGAAACAAGAAGAGCTGGAAGGATTTAAACGAGAAATTTTGCGGGTTTTGCGACATGGAGTAAGGGGACCGCTAACCAACCTTCGTCTATTTCTCGGCACTGTGATAAAAGGTCTGTACAGAACAAGAACTATCGAAGCTCTAGAAGAAAGAGCAACAATGATGTTCGACGAAACATCAAAACTAATCGAACTCACATCGAAGCTTCTTGCATTCGAGAATCTCGACACCGAAGTGGTAAATATTGACTGGACGATCATATCAGTACCTGAACTTATACTCGATTGCATGACAGAAGTATCAGCACATGCCAATATAGATTTTCGCTATGAAGAATTGCCGAATCGCAGCATCATGTCTACCGAAGCTCCTTTAAAGAAAGCCATATGCGATCTTCTTTCGACGATGGCTTCTACGACGCAACAACGCGTGACAGTAGAGTTTGAACTGCACCCAAACAGGTTGGCCATAGTCGTGAGCAGCAAACTAGCGTCTGATCAGACGAGCCCAGTCGAGAAGGATGAGGCGCTGTTGAGTCTGACTCTATACAGAGCAATTCTCGAGGCATGTGGTGCGGAAGTGGAGATAGGTAAAAATGACGACAGCACCGCCAAAGTCCATATCAACTTCATAACCGATTCGATCTGATCTATACGCAGCAGCGTGCGGACGCGTTCTGGCATTTTTCGACTGGCTAATTACGAGGAGACTGCCTATGCAACTCTTCCTGTATAATGCTGAACATCCAACCATACTCTCGCTACGCGACTTCCAGCGCCACTTCGGTAGATTGGTTTCGGCTTCGCAATAAACGAGCCATGCTCGCGGTAGGCTGGAACAGATCTGGGGTAATTGCGGTTCTCAGTTTTTCGGGTGCTCGGATATGATCGAGAAAATCACGCCTGCGGAGTTGCGATTATGCGCTGGACCAAAAAGTTTCTCTTTCCGCTTTTTGCTTGCCTGGCTTTGTCCGGAATGAATCCGTCAGTTGTTGGAGCCCAGGACGCCAATCCGTTGCAAAACCTCTGGTCACGACTGAACAATGTTTACATCAACTCGGGACTCATTAATACACGAGATGCGTCAGAGGTTGAGATCATGCTCAAAGCTGCGATTGATCACAGCTCAAAAACGTGGGGAGAGGAGAGCAATGAAACCCTACAGAGTTCACTCGAACTCTTGAAACTTTATCGGATGCAGGCTCGATTTTCGGAGATGAAACCCTATATAGCCAGGGTGGCAAGTGTATTTCCTAAACTGGAATCGGAAAGCAAACTTTACTTCGCGCCCATAATCACGGAGCTATCTCGAGAGCTGTTGTATCAGGATCGGAACAACGAAGCGAAGCGGCTGTTATCGCCCGTTGTGAGTGAAGTGAAGACTGATAAGCACCTTGCTAATGATCATGCTCTGCTCAACAAGCTCAAAGAACTCGGCTCGGCATATCAGAGCAAAAACGACTCTGAGACTGCTCAGAAAGTTGCTGGCGCATTGCTATTTGCCTGCGAGCATAACCAACCTATCAATGAGGCTGAATTGGCTTCAGCTCGCCTGCGACTGGCTGAGATACTGAAGACAGACAATAACGCCGCCGCGCTAGAACTTGCAACGATGGCGCTGGAGAGTGAAGAGCGGCTTTTCGGAGCAGGCAGCGAAAAAAGTATCCGCACACTGATTTTTCTCTCCTCGCACTATCTGGCCTCATCGAGAACTTCTGAAGCAGTTCAAACATCCGAAAAGCTCATCGCCGCGTTGGAGCGGCCGACTCAAACGAAAGATCGATCGCAGCTTAGCAACGAGATACTCGCGTTGTGCCAGTCCTTCGCTCAGGCTGGAGAAGAAAAACCGGTATCGAGGCTCTTCGAAAAAGCATTAGATAGTGTCACCGACCGACACGGATTTTACCAGTTCGACAATACGCTCAAGCAAGTTGCCCAATCGACAATGGCAAGGAAGTCGCCGGATGACGTAGAGGCTCTTTTCGTGACCTGGCAACGATGGTCGGAAAAGCCAGCCAGTCTCGTCGACTCTAACTATTCTGGTCAGCTGCTCGTTTCCTTTATGCGGTTCTACATCCAACAAGGGATGTTTGACAAAGTCGATCCATTGCTTGCGAAGCTGACTAAAGTCAACACCAACAATACTTTCAGCCAGGTGAGCTCGCTCTTTCAGGAGATCGAAAGTTCACCAAATGTGGTGGTGAAGGAAAAACTTTGCAAGTTCCTCGCGGATGATTCGAATATCTCTTTTACAGATAAAAGGCAGCTCGCCTATTACAGGTCGAAACTTTCCGGGATCTATGTTCAAAATGGGCAGTACAAAGATGCGATGCGTATATGGACGCGATGTACAGCTTTGATGAAAGACAGTCTTCCCGCTGATTGCAAAGACATCGTCGCCGAATGTCAAACTCTGTTCGATAGATATGCGAAGGAAAAACGCTTCAGTGACGCGCAGAATTTGGCAACCGGCATGGCTTCCTACGGCTTTGACGGAAATATCGTGGTGCGAGTGGCCAATGGTTTCTCCGCACTGTCTCAACACAGAGAAGCTCTTGGAGATACTGTGAAAGCAGCCTCGCTGATGGAGCGTTCGATTGCCGTGTCTGAACATTACGGCGGCAAGCAAAGTCATAATTATGCCGATGCGCTTGCTCGCCATGCGCAGCTTTTGAAACGTCTCGGTCGCACCGAACTGGCAATGGAACGTGAAAAGCAAGCAGCAGATCTTCGTCAGGAATTGCAACGACTTGGTATCAACCGCTACGGTTGAGGCTAAAATATGATCTCGGTACGACGATCAATAAACTCCGAATCTTCTGCAAAACCATGTCATTTGGCGACACAACACGATAGATCTATTAGCAAATATATCCAGTTCTTGCGATGGATGACCATGTTTCCTATCAGGTATCAACCCCATCTCCAGCATTGCCATTTCTACCAGCGCCCGGTATCCGGTATCCGTTATTCGGCGTGCCACCATCGTTTTTTTCACAAGTGCGATAGGATCAAATGAATGAACCGACTCACCAAAATCCGCCCCATACTATCTATGATTGCCCTAGCAGTCACGATCAACTTTTTTGTGTCAGAGGGGTGGTGCAAAGATTCTAAATCTTCTTGGGAAAAACTTATGGAGGACGGGATCAAGCTTTGGGACGAGGGCGAGATACGCAAATCCGGTGTCAAGTTTAGCAAAGCAATTGAAGAAGCTGAAAGACTTCGAGCCCCATTACCGGAAATTGCCGAACTCTACCATTGCAATGCAAGAGTTGAGAAAAGAGTAGCGCTGGAGGACCAACATCCTCCAACGGACGCCATTCGATCATTTAAAACAGTTATCAAACTTTATAGCCAAAATCACCAGGCTCCTGATAAATGGCTTGCATATTCCCACTTTGAATTGGCCAACCTCTTCGCTGACGAAATAAAGTCAGACAAACAAGCATGGATTGAGTATGAACAGTCAGTTGCGGTATCGAAGCAGGCACATCTTAAGCCAACAGAAATCGCAGACATGTATAGCAGTTGGGCAGCACGAGAGCAATCACGAGGTATACTCTCTCTGGCAGAGACTCATTTCAAGGAGGCGGTCGCACTACGAGAAACATCGAGAGAACCTGATTCTTGGCTGCTCAATGAACTCTTAAAAAACTACGTTTTAACTGGTAACTATGTAGATAGTGCTCCGGTGTTTGAAAAGGCGCTTACCGTTTTTAGGAAATCTAGCAAACTGCCTGGAACGCAAGAATTCGATCGAGTGTTCCTTGCTGACGCTGCCAACGATATTGGAATTGGAATTTTGACGGCGGGACAGCCGACCAAAGCGTTGGCACTGTTGAAGCAAGCCGTGGCCATGCGACAAGAAATCCAGCGGAAAAAGTTTGATGATGTACGACGGTCGGACCCGGCACTAGATACCTCTATTTCCTTATGTGCGCTTGGGCGCTGCTATGCCAAGTTGGGACAACCCGCCATGGCAATACAGGCTTTGAAACAGGCATATGCGCTGGCCCGACCACACAAAGAAGAATCATACTTATGGTCTCAAGCCAATCTTGTCGATGCATGCGCGACCATTGCAAAAGACCAGTGCCCTTGCTCACAAAGGGAGATCCAGCGCGTCTATTCCTTGTATGACAAGCAGTATTTCACCAATCAAAAACAATGGGTGCTATATCAAGAGATTTCCAATCGCTTGTGCAATTACCCGGTCTCGCACATTTGGAGTACTGAAGATGTTCCGCTGCTCCTGAAGATTGCGGAGCGGACAATCGGTAATGACGCCGTCGGCAACAGGATGCAGGCGCTAGCCAATGCGCAATTCAATAGGCGTGATCCTGAGACGGCCTGGAAGTACGTAATGCAAGCGGCGAATAGCATGAAGGGAAAAAATGCAGAGACGGTTGAAGCTCTATTCAGCAGGTTAACCGAGCTAACTGGCGACAGCGAACTGGGAGAGTCGCAAAGGATTAGTCGACTAGGAGACGAAATTGATTGGTTGGCGAAAGAACGACCCAAAAGTGCTGCCACTCGTAAGATCGCACAAGACTATTTGATGGCGCTGAAATCGAACACGTTTTGCTCAGAGGAGGTTATCAGCGAGACTTTGATGAAACACTTAGAACTCCTTGATACTATTCTTGGGTCTGACAATCCGCTACTTATTAGCATGCTACCCAAACTGGCTGCCGAACATGAGCACCACCAGCGGTACTACGACGCGATGATCACTTACAAGCGTATCGTAGACAACTATAAAAAGACCTACGGCAAGTCATCAAGGAAAACAAAGGATGCGCTTCTTAAGTACAGCCAACTCCTTGAAGCGACCAATGATATCCAGGGGTCCGCACAAGTTCGCAAAGAGGCTCAATGACGTTAGCTCACGCCGGGCAGAGCGGGTTGTCCGGAACTCTGGTATGCTACTGTTAGTCGAGAGACTATTAGCAAGAGAAAAGACTCATGGCCGCGAGAATCTTCACATCGATTGTAGGTTCACTTGCACTGGCATTGTTATTGGTACACCCGACTTACGCGAGCTATATGCCGCCTGAGGAATTGGAATCATATTGGTTTATATCCAATTCCTGGAAGATTTCGGATCGACCTTTGAATTCTGCTGTAGATGCTGTCGGCGAGAAGAGCGGTCCTGTACCTGATGGACGAATACTTCAGGCATCGGCTCAGCCTGTCGTCGAAGTCACTGTCAGTGACAGGCAATATCGGTTTCCCATCGACTTATTTCTCCTTGCGCACTACACTAACAGCGATTCGATTTGTGTGGGTGATTATCGAGCCACGATGAAAAAATATATTGAACAGTTAAGAGAAAAGCCGCCGACAAAAGCGATGATTCGGCTTAGCGTGCTGAAGAAGAACGGGCCGCTTATGGTTTCATCAATTACTCGATTTGACGCAAAGAGAACATGGGACCGCGCAATTCAAGAAGGGTCGCAGATACTCGATTTATCTGCGGCTAAGGTGAGACAGCTCAAGTCCGCCGACGGATACGAAGCGGAACTCATGAAGCGAAGCCAGTCTCAGTGGGAATTGATTAAGACGCGACCGAAGACCAAAGCTAGTGAATGATCTGTCGCTCATCAAACGGAATCGAACTCAGGTACCAGCACAAACGATTCAATCGGACAGCTCTCAGGCGAGCGATAAGTAATCGCCTAGTCGAATCTTGATGATCTCTTCCGGCAATATGCCCTGCATGTTTTGCGGCCAGATTGAGGCGGTTTCCGACGCTTGCCCGCCTGAGATGTGCTTCAAATCAGCCTCTTCGAGTGGTTCCAATGTCCTAGATTTATCTTCCAAAAATGCCATCGTTTGTTCTCCCAAGGATTATCCATGACCTCAAAATGATAGAGAACAATTTGTGACCGAGTACGGTCAACATTGTGACCTCCTGCTCAAAGTGCTCGTTATGTTCTGTCCTATTTGATCGACTCCGAAGGAGTCCAAATCGTGATTGAACCATCGTAAAGCCCAACGGCAGAGTGTTGGCCTTTGGTGGCGAGAATAGTACACCATATACAGTGGCATTTACAGCTCCAAGATGTTCGCCGAAGTGAACTCTGATGTTCCAAACGAATTGCGCCCCGGAGATTGAGAACCAAGAGGTTCGCGTTCCCGGGGCGCAAATTGTTTCTCGATAAGCTGCCTGACTCTTACAGTCTGGATGCCGGGCAAATTTTCACTCTACCCTGCATTTTCCTCAGAATCTAGACAGTAAAGACACAATAACTGGTCCGACAGATCTGCCGGCAACCACTATTGGACGAGACTGAACTTACTCTTCGTCTTCGTCTTCATCTTCGTCGTCGAACTCGTCGTATGCATCCATAACGTAATCGGAGTCGCAAGATTGCGCTGCAATTGCTGTTTGGAGCACGTCGACATAGACCTGAGCGGCGGTGTCTGGCGAAACACCTTCTTTCTTCAATGTTCTGATCCAGTTCACGATGCTTCCGGTGATATCTTCACCAATAAGGTCGTGATCTTGGGCTGCATCTACTTCTATCACGCTACCTGTGCTTTTTTTCGTCACGTCTCTTTCTCCGTATGTATGCGGGACTATTGGTGATGCATATTGTGCTATTCCGGACCAAGTTTTCCCAGAGATCTTTACTCATATGTGTCCGGGAACGTATAAATTGTTACGCAACGCCAATCATCCGTCGCTGGTAAACGTCCCGATCCTAGATTAGACGCGCCCTCGGCGTTCGAAGCAGAGTTAGAAGGGATTTTTCAATATCATAAGTGCGAAGCGGCTGCCTTGGATTCGGACAAGTTTCCCGCACACCTTTATCCTCCGGCTTCTGTAGCAAAGCGTCGAGCAGCCCAACTAAAACCTGCGTGGAACAATTGCAACATTGCCGTCAGACCAGACGCGACGACCGAGGTTCGATCAACTCCGTCCAGTCGACTACTTCTCACTGCTCTTGAACGGAAGAATCCACTCATCTTTTTTACTGTCCTTCCTATGCTTCAACAAAAAGTTTCCGTCGCCGGCCATCAGCATAGACGAAAAGTCTCCATCCGATCTCTTGAGCGCATCATGTATTTTTGAAAGAAATTCGTGATACCGCACACCGTTTTTGGTGGCATCTTTGGCTAAGTCCCGAAACTGCTCGAGATTATGGTTGCCCGCATTGAAAGCTCTCGCGCACTGGGAAGCAATCTTTCCGACGCGTTCTTGTTCATCGTCAAATGCCCGATCGTTAGTGATTATTGATTCTGCCGGGATCACAACCTTGTCGTTATTGGTAACACCCAGCCGCGCAATCGCATCGTCCTTGTCCAGCTTCAGCCTCAAGGGGCTCTTCTGCAATTCGAGCTGCGAGTTAATCTTGTCCACAATCTCCTTATTCGTGAAGCCCATCCTATTCAAACTTCTGAAAGTCTCACTTAGTCGATCTTGATTGGGGTAACTGGGAACACCGGGTTGATGACGCTCACCTTTTACCATCAGGTCTGATATGTAACCAACACGGTCACCCAGCCTCATCTGTCGTGCCATCGCTTGGAAGGCCAGCTGAAAGTCAGCATCCTTCGTACTTTCGGCGGATTTCGAAGCCTGGTCGGTCGCTTTTGGTTGTCCCGTGTCGGGAAGCTTCCTATCTTCTGGGTCTGTAGCCGTCAAAAACGAACAGGGCGGCAAAGACTCTGACGACACCGTCGAGATTACCTTAGAAAGAATCTTGTTGTCGGCAGAGGTCCAATAACCACTGCTTAGATTGAATTGCACCGCGTCGCTCGATCCGAAATTTTCTATCGCCATTTTCAACCCTCCAGTAACTATTTCGGACCCAGTCATTTATTCAGAGTCCGGCCCAGCAGGCAAAATGAGTTTGCCTCAAGATCGTGGCGCAACTGTGGCAGAGCAAGAACACATTGGTAGTTAGTCCAGGCGCCTATACAGCGGAACTGTATACAAACCTCGGTAATATAGAAGGCAACATGGTTTGAATGGAGACTATTCTCTTTCAGGCACAGTTCGTCACGGATCAGCTTCGACGAAGGAATTTGCTGTCAGGGAATGGCCATTGTGCCAGGGTCTACGCCGACAAAAACGTATGCGTTTTGCATTTACCGGGGCTCACCTGAGCCTGACCACAGTTTGACTCAACGCGAAGATCCTGAAGGGAGCACAGTGAAAACCCTATGGGCAAATTATCGTTTCGGAGCATACTAAGGGATATTCGATTCTTACCAGATGCAACTGCAATGCCGATCATGCTCTCGAATTGCGCCGCCCGCGTGACTTTTTGACTGCCTGGCGCCTATGCCGTGCACGGTTCAAAACAATAGTCTGTGCGGCGTTACAGTTGTTCACCATTCGGGATTTCGCGAAGGAGGAAGCGCCAGACGGGGAATATCTAGCTCTTGTCCTTGACGCTTGGGATACGACAAATGACCACCGGCGAGTTGCAAAAGAAGTGGCAGGCACTAAATAACAAGCCTGCGCCTGGGCTAAAACAAAAGTCGCAGTCCGAGGAAATCCGGATCGTAAGCGATCAGGAGCAAGAGCAGACGGACGCAACCCAGACGGCGGACGAGCTCAGTCAGGAGAAAGAGGCAGAGTCCAATCGACCGTCTGACTTATCTTCGAATTTGTCGAACGACGAGGCAAATAGAAGCGAGAGCGTCGGTCGAAAAAGCAATAGGACAAAAGAGATTACCGCAACAAGGCATCAACTCGGGAGCATCGAAAGGTCACAGTCCCAGTCGGAAGCCTTACCCAACCTGGGCGAGCAGTATCAAATCATAGGTGTCATTGGTAAGGGCGGAATGGGCACCGTCTACAAGGTGTTCGACAGGACCTCGGAAAAGCTGCTCGCTGTAAAAGTTCTATTGGCAGAACTAGCAGACGATCAAACCGCCCTACGCCGATTTGAACAGGAAGCCGAAGCCGCTGCCCAACTCGAACATCGTAATCTGGTGTCAGTCTTTGGGTACGGGAAGACGGACAGCGGAGCACCATTCCTGGTGATGGACTATCTGGCAGGGGATAGCCTCGCCAATCTGATCAAATCTAATTGCGGTCTCGAGCCGGAGCGTTCGCTCAAGCTGTTCCAACAGATCTGTGAAGCACTGGTTCACGCCCACGAAAAGGGAGTAATTCACAGAGACATAAAGCCTGCCAATGTGATCGTTTCAACCACAGAATCCGAGCTGGAGATCGCCAACGTCGTGGACTTTGGTATCGCAAAGATTCTTCCAGTCTCAAATCGAGAAACG
>CAZISK010000025.1:0-20018 GCA_964541355.1 uncultured Candidatus Obscuribacterales bacterium | reverse complement strand
CTAAAGGTTGCAGACAACGAGACTCTTGATTCGCTTGTGGAGGTGATTTCCGAGGCGCATGGGGCCGTAGCATTGGTCCAAGAGACATCTGCCGCGACTCCGGAATTGAATGAATTGCAAGCGGTGTCTGCCGACGCTCAAGTGAAAACTCCAAAAGAGCCTGACTCGGCGGAGATTCACACGCTTATATCAAGCTTGCCCAGAATTTGGCCGATACAGCTCTTGCTTTTGTTCGCCTGGGCTCAGCCCTATGTGATTATTCCAATTGCCTATGCTTATTGGATTTTCTGCTCATATAGGACGTCCAATGTCGTCAAAGGAGTGTTCGGCGCGAAGAACGTAGCACCATTGACGGTGTTGGGGATGTCACTTTACTGGGTGGTGTACCTTCTCTCAGTGTTCTTTGTGTACCTGTTGGTCAACTTCACCGGATTTTCGCCTTCGGGCGCATTTGCTAGCGCTTTTTCCTGGAGCTGGTTCCTCATGCTCATTGTTTTCGTCGCATATCAATATAAGTGGCCCGCTTCGGCATCGATTGCGATCGTTAACTTCGAGGACCGAAAAAAGAAAGAGGTGAAGGCCTATCACCTCAGGGTGCTACAACATATAGGTGCAGCAGTTACCATGAATCTGACGCCATTTTTTCTCGTGGGGACGTCTGTCCTCGCCTTCTCGTTAGTTGGTCGCATGGGCAACTACTCCACATTGACTGCGGATGCTTATACTCTTGGTTTTTCTTTCGGTCTTATTTTCGTTCAGTTCATCGGGTTTTATGTATTGCAGTATCGAATTCGGCAGGCTGCGCTTCTGAACGACCATTACAGAGCATATGCAACCAAGCAGAAAAAGGTTCAAGAGAAGGTGTCCGATGACGATCTAGTCGTCAGATATCGTGCCTTTGCCGAGTGGGAGCGGTGGTTCAAGCAACGATTAAGCGAGAGGAGCAATAAGAAGCTAATTTTCGTTGGTGCCGTATTGGTTCTGTTCTTCGTAGTTGGCGCTCCGCAATGGGGCTTGAACATGCTTGCCTATCTCGCTCCTCAAGCTTTGGCTGGAGGAGGAGCTGCGGGAACCAACGCGCTAAGCAATCCGATCAACTTTCTCAATCTATTTCAGGGATTGCTCACCACCATCTTTCTTTTTGGTGGCACAATTTACATGCTAAGACCGACACATATCGGTTTTAGTCAAAAGGGTCTCAGGTTTCTGTGGAGGCATCGTATCGTCTCAGTCGATGGGCGCTACATGCCCTGGGAAGCGCTGAGCCTGATTCGGCTTACTATGCCTGCAGGGAAGACTTCGCCTTCCGATCAGGTGCTCTTGTTCGAGCGCAAAGAAAATGCAGAGTTGATCGCTGAAGGTCTCGTGAAGAAGCCTGAGATTCTAGACGAGAAGGTCGTCGTGAAGCTGGCTTCCGTGCTGGATACCGATGATCGCGAGCGCATCCTCAAGTCGATTGAGAAATGGGCTCCTGCTGTGGAGCGTGACGCTACAGTATTGCAAGCGCTTCAGCCACCAGCCGATCATAGTTATACAGAGCTGTGGCTGCAGGCGCTTTCTGCGCCGCCGAAGCGGGAGCGTTTCAGACCGCTGATAGAGGGCGGTACGCTCATGGATGGCCGATTCGAGATTCGCGGACAGCTTGGAGTTGGTGGGCAAGGCACTGCCTATCTCGCTTACGACCGCGACAGCAACGAAACAGTCGTGCTGAAAGAGTTTATTCTTCCCGTTTATGTCGATGTGGTAGTACGGCGCCAGGCGTTGGAGCGCTTCGAGAATGAAGCTCGAATTCTGAAGCACCTGGAGCACGACCAGATCGTAAAACTCATCGACTTCTTCGTCGAAGACCACCGCAGCTATCTTGTATTGGAGCACATTGAAGGTAAATCCTTAAAGCAGATTGTCGATGAAGGGGGACCGCTGTCCGAGGAAAAAGTGTTGGGGTTGATTGCTCAAATGTGCCTAATTCTCTCGTATTTGCATGGACTGTCACCGCCGGTAGTGCATCGCGACTTCACCCCGGACAATCTCATTCTGCGACCGGACGGTATGCTTAAACTGGTGGACTTCAACGTCGCTCAGCAAACAGATTCAACTGCAACAGGAACCGTAGTGGGTAAGCATGCTTATCTTCCACCAGAACAGTTCCGTGGTACGCCCGTGCCTCAGAGCGATATCTATTCAATGGGCGCGACGCTGCACTATCTGCTCACGGGCAAGGAGCCCGAGCCTATAAGTGTCTCCCACCCGAGTAAGGTCAATGAATCCGTAAGTGCCGAAATGAACATGCTGGTTGAGAAAGCTACAGCAATGAGTTTGGAACGACGCTTTCGGAACATTGCCGAATTGAAGTCGGAATCGAAGGGTTTCTTTCCATCATTCTTTGAAAGCGAAGACGACGCAGAACAGTTAGAACTGACAGCAAAGACGGAACTTGCTAAAGCGGCAGAGCCGACAGCGACCGAGCCAAAGACAAAGACGGAACCTTCGCAAGCGGCAGACCGGACAATAATCGGGACCTCCTCACATCCCGAACTGGTCACACCTGCCGCCCCGACAGGATCGATTCAGCAGGACGACTCACCCACTGAGGAATCGTTCTAAGAGCGGCGTTTCACTGGAGAGCCTGGCATCTCGCTCGGCTCTTTTTGAGAGCTTGACGTATTTTCTCAGCTCTGCCCGCAGCTAGCCATCAAGATCCTACATATACCGTGATCTCCTGAGTTCCTGATCGTGTGCTGAGGCAGATTCGATTGTCGCGAAATTGGGCTTATGCCCAAGCACTACCTGGCAGTAGGCTTCGTACATCTGGAAGGCTGCGATCACTGGCGGTGTCTTGCCCTGACCGGTACCCATACCGACCAGGACCACCGATTCGATGGAAGACTCTCGCCCTTCCTGGCGCTCCTTCCTTATGAAGGATGCAATCGCCCTGAAGGCAGCGCGTGTGGCCAGATATGTGTTGACATTGGCGTTGCTCAATCGCTCGGGCGGAACGCGCACCGTAGGGGATACCACAATGTACTGCGGGCAATCGAGCCCGGACTTAATGACTTCGGCAATGCCGACAGGTAATTCGCCGGCGTATTTGTCTTCAATAAGCTTTCTCACTCGACCTTCGAAGAGCCCTTGGCTATGCAGATTCAACTCTTGAGCGAATCCACCGCCCATGATGCCGAAGCTATTGCCGGGAGTGACTATTGCTGACACGTTCAGTTCTAGCGGATCGCCTTCGGCAATGTCGAGATTGGCCTGTCGTCCGAAGAATCGCTCCCAGGCTTTGACCACCTCAGGATTTTTGTCTCGCAGAAAAACACTCAGCGCCATTGTTGCTCACCTCCTTCGTTGGAGCGATTTCACAGAATCGCCGGTATCGGCGCTGGGTGTTTCTCTTCTTGAGAGACATGCCTGTTTGGGCAGGTGTCGTGGCTCTCCGGAATCATTCTGGTCACGACCTTCAGATTCTGGCAGACCTTGCATTCTTTGAGCTCCTTAAAGCATCGTGGACACTTGCTCGTATCAGGAGTTACCGGGCAGTGGCATGAGAAGCAGAGTACGATGGGCGGACTCTCGAAGATACACCTGTCACTGCCTTTGGTGCACAGCGTAGGTTTTTCCAGATCCGTAGAACAGTACGGACACATGTCTGCCCAGGCGGAGCCGCAACTCGGACAGAAGGTCTTTACACGGCTTTCAGCCTTCGAGCTAATCACAATCTTCTCTGGATTAGGTCGTCCAAGAGTTACGCACCCGGGGCAGG
Organism: uncultured Candidatus Obscuribacterales bacterium; assembly: GCA_964541355.1. Classification (GTDB taxonomy): domain Bacteria; phylum Cyanobacteriota; class Vampirovibrionia; order Obscuribacterales; family Obscuribacteraceae; genus JADYXR01. The sequence goes on along the minus strand of CAZISK010000025.1, from coordinate 16,258 downwards.
CGACCTGATCTACTCCGGACAGCTTCAACTGTTCTGGGTTTGCTTTGTGCCCTTCAATCAGCCCGGCACATTCCGGACATTTTCTGCTGCCTTTGTCGACTATCTGTTGACACAAGGGGCAGACGATTTTGCCGAGCACGATCAATGTCTTCAGCCCTTGACCAGAGCAATGTGGACAGAACTGTAGGTCTCGCCGCCGAGCGTCGGCTATGTCGTGTCCTTTGGAGCAGAGCTCCACGGGAGGTTTATTCGGCGACTCGTAGCTCAACCATTGCAAGTACGGATTTGGATCGATCGTAAATCGATGATCCGTATGCATCGGGTTTAACACTCGATCCGTATTCCGATAATAGTTCTCGTAGTCCAGGATGCCGTCGTATGAGGCAAGTGAGTACAGCGGATCGTACTGTTTGATCAAAATACGTGGTTCTGCGTTCGACAGTACAATGTCCGTAGGTCGAAAACCTGGTATCTCCTTTTGAAGCTCGGCGACCACTTCTTCTGGGATTTTTGTGCCGTTCAAGCCAACGAAAGCAATCGGTTGGCTCGCGGATCCAATCTGGTGGGTTTTCACCGACCATAGTGGCGAGCTGTGTGCAATCATCACGTTCAACAAATTCTTCTGGGCAAAGTCGAACAAGAGACTTCGTCCATCGGCTGTCGTATATCGAGGCTCTTCGAGCCTACCGCTTGCCGGGTCCGATGGGAATCTTCGACTGAAGATCCTTTTCTCCACGAACTCTTCGATCATGCTCGCGATGCGAGACCTTTTGATTTCGAGCGGGATGCTTCTGTCGAGTTGAATGTTGACCAGGTGCACTTCAAGCTCCGCTTCGATAAAGTCTTTTATCTCATCGGTGAAAGATGGAGTTGCCGATTCCCAGTCTTCGTTCTCCCATAGTGAAGCGAGCAATCCATCCAGGAATTTCTCGCATTCTTTTCGACCTACGAGCGCTTTATCGATAAGTATGCACTCAGATGACGAGTCTCCCATCGAAGCGATCTTGGCAGAATACTTCGCGTCGTTACTGTCGTTGAGTTCAGCGATGGTGTCTCGTAGGGTTCTCAATTGACTGTGCAATGATTCCAACTCCGACATCAGTTTTTGATAAACATTGGCTAGCAGATAGTGAGATCGAACCTCTCGACCGCGGCAGTCGTAGTATTCGGACAGGCGCTCGAGGAGGATGTAGACCGTATCGCGCAAGATGGGCAGCTGTACATCATTGGATATTCGGTTCAACGACTCCATCGCTTCGTTGACGCGACGCTTCGGGTCGCCGACCGAATCCTTAATTCGTGGCAGTTGGGCCATCTTCTGTTTGTTCAACGCCATCAGCTCTTCCAGCCATTCGCAGAGGAATGCGTAACCTTGTTTCGGATTTCTGGCGAAGGTCATCAAAGATCGGTTAACCTGGTCGATGACGCCGGTGACGAAATGTTCCCCATAATTGGTGGCATTCTGTTCGATTGAAAGCGGTTGATCGACCCTTATTTGGTCGGATGTCAGTGCGTCTACCCACTGTCTCAGGTTATCTAGACAAGCTGGTTTATTCAGTCGAAACTCATCGCAAAACGCGGATGATAGAAATCGACCATATGCTACATCGTTGCTCAGGCTGGCTCTTAGAACTAGCTTCTCTTCCACTTCGCAGACATGTTCACTCCAGAACTGCTTCGCAAGAGCCTTCTCAGTGATATCAGGATCGGGACGCAGGAGGAAATCTATAACTGCGTCTGTAATCCTATGGCGCAGAAGTGGAGCATATTGATCGATAGGTGGAATTTTCACCGACGAGACTCCGACTGCCGAATAGGCTTTGTGGAAGACTCTATCGCCAACCTGCTCCGGCTCGCCGAGCGATGTGAAAATATTGCTCAGGATAGACTCTGTCCTTTCGGTGACAGGTGAAAGGACATCGGTCATAATGGTCTCGGAAATGTATTGCGCGATGCGGTCGTCGATCGCCATCGGTTTGTCTCCTGATACCTGTCGTTGCGATATCACCGCCCCGCGCCGGTTCTTGTTGTTGAATAAAAAGACGAAATCGAACGGTGTCACGTCACCTTTGTAGTCGACGAACGTGTGATCTTTGCCTTTGATTAGATAAGATCTCTTCGGGCTGTTTAACAGGTAGTCCATCTCTCTTAAGGCAGCGTATGCATTCGCGTAAATGCGCTTGATATGCTGGTTCTCAATTACTGGCTCGTAAACCTCCGGCATGACGAACATGCCGACAAATCGTTTTGTCGATGGATCGACTCCGACTATTTTTCTCAACATATAGGCGATGTCGAGGAACATGCCACTACCTGTGCCGCCACATAGCGAGCAGATGACATAAACGAATTGAACATTGTGGTCCACGGAAAATTGTGGATGATTGGCCCAGGAGGCAGGGTCAGATACTTCATGGGCGGCTTGCTGCAGCCAGCGGTAGTTGGAGTGAAGATTGTCGCCCTTGTGCAGACCAATCTTTCCGAACATGCGAATTTGCCCTGAGCCGCGAGCAGCCTTCGGAAAGTCCACTTTCATCTCCGGATCTGGATACCATTCCTTGATGTGCCTGTTTTCCGGTGCATCAAGATTGCTGATTATCTGCGGAGTATCGCTCTGGTCTATTAACCGACTTTCGCTGGCACCAAGTGTTATGAATTCGCCATTGCGTTGGCTGATTACCGGCGGATTGTTGACGGTGGCGCTATCGGTATCGATAGATAACAGTCTAATCCAGGGTAGCTCTTCGACTCCATATGTATCGAAGATGCGCCGTTTGAGGTGTGTAAGGGCGCGTTTCCCAGTACCACCTAACCCCACGATCAGTGAGGGAATAGTTCTTATTGTCATTGACCTGTCCTCGTAAATAAAATTCTTAGCGAAATGAGATTGTCGCCTGCTCAATCAAGGCGAGATGAACCCCTTATTTCGCCGATAGCACCATATGTGCTACTACACAAATTAAGCCAACAGCTGAAACGACCGTCGCGATCAAGTTGGCTGATTTGGTGGCTTTTTCCGGCAGCCACCTGTTGAATTTGACAAGAACTGTATATGCGGAAAACCTGGCTATCATGCCGACCACGACAGCTACCAGTCCCATTAATGCATAACCTATACCCAGGTTCATTTTTGAATGTCCTCGTGTTGAGAGTCTTTAGATCTGCTCGTACCCAACTGGCACCGCCATTGATTGACGGTGTTCAGCGTGTTGCTGACCAGCTAAAATTCAGAATTTATTTAGGCAATCTGCCTTGCGGCGCGCCGGATATCGTAACCCGTCGAAGTGCTCATAGAATAAGGCGATGGACGCCACTAGAAGTTATTTAGTTTTGTCAAGTAATACCACAATAAGGGGATTCGCTATAGACAAAAAGAAATGCACTAAGTTTCCTAAGGATTTTCCTGATTCGGTTCGTTGGTGTGGAACTGATTCGAGATGCTCAAAACAATAAATCGACCGTCCTTACTTATCAATGCTGGCTCGATGAGCCCGCTATACGTTTTCTCAAGGCTCGAAGCCAAGCTGTAGGCTTGACTTTCTTCGACGTAGCCCGGCTGCGGTGTCACGACCAGGTATCGCACATGGTACCGTTTCAGATTTCTGACCAGGTCGTCCAGCGTTCCAATCAGCGGCTCATTTTGTCCGTAACAGGCCGAAGCGAGATTTAACTCATAAGGTCGAATGCATTTCCTTCCGGTATACAGGTAAGTAAGGGAGTCGTAAGTGCAGGCGAGAACATCGTCAGGCTGCGTGTTAGTCTTGATCCAATCGAGGACCTCTTCATAGGAGCTCCAGTCGATCGCGGTTTTAGGTACAGCCATGAGTGGAAATTTGGAACTGTCGATGAACTGAGTTACCTGATTGAGATAACTGATGTTTGAAATAAGCATTACGGACGTCAGCACGCCAGCGACGAGCGTTTCTTTTAGTTTGACTCGGGTCAGCCCAGTTACTACGCTGGTGAGGAATGCTGATACCAGATACGGCATTATGGGGACGAGAAAACGAAACGGCGGCCAGGGCCAGAAAATTATCACGACTACGTAGATTGCTAGAACAACTGAGAGCGGTTTCTCCCGGTTCGATTTGGAGAGGAAAAAGCACCACGGGAGTAAACCCAGGGTTGCGTAGACGACCAAGACAATCGGCGTTGGCTGTACGAATTGCGACAGTCCACAAAACATTGATTTAGTCGTCAGCGCGAGAATCTGTTGTAAGTTCGTTAGCACGACGGCGCCCTCGCAAGAAGTTGCCAGTCTCAGACCCCATTCTACATAGCCGTCTTGATAGGATTGGATGCGATCTGTTTGACCCTGAATCTTATTGAAGACACCCAGGAGAATGTGTAGGATCGCAACCACACCTGTCGCTGCGCCGGACGCAGCGACGACTCTATCGAGCGTTTTTCGACGCCATAGAATAACGAGAGCCGCGACTGGTACGATCCACCCCATTAACCTGATCGTCGCCGGTAGCGCCACAGCAATTCCAAGCAATAATTTCGCGAATGTGGAGTTTTTTCTTTTCAGGCAAAAGCTATCCAGTGCCCAGAGCGCACCTACAAGACACAGCGCGAATGGCATTTCCGACAGTACCTGTCCGCCGAAAAAATCAAATCCCGGAATTGTCATGCAAACCAGCGTTGCATCGGCCGCCACCACTCGTGATGCATACTTAAAACGGACCAGATAGAGATACGACAACGCCAGGAACAAGGCGGCACCGACCGCGCTGACTAGCTGCATCGCAAAGACGTTGTCCGGGAAAGTAGGATTGAAAAACCAGAGTATCGACAGGAGGAATGGATAGACGATCGGATACTTTGTCTGATTCGGTTCGCCGGGAAAGTTGATTAGCCTATAGCCATGTCCTTCAGCCAGTGCCCTGGCGTTGCTCACATAGACCCCATCATCGTGAAAGGTCCCGGTCACCCCTGGCGCGCAAAAATCAAGCGAGATCTTCAACATCAAAGCAAAAATAACCAGAGCAATCAATCCATCCACTTTATGAAAGCGGCTGGTTCTCAAATTACTCTCAAGCTGGATCATGCGACTGTACGGGCGCTCCTCTAGGCACCGGCTCCTTTCCGAATCTTAGCGTGGAAAGCTCGCGTGAAATTTGCTGGAATGACCTCCAGTTAAGTGGAAATTCGAGATAGACGTGAGCCACGCTCAGGAAGAGGAGCACGTTCAATCCAATTCTGAAATCGTAGGCGTAGACAGCCATGGATGCCAGATACAGGAGCCCAACCATAACCATGCTCCTGATCGACATCTTGTGCCATTGAATGATCTTCGTTTTGGAAAACCAATTTAAATAATGGTAGGTATAAGCGAAAGCGACAAGACGCATTGCTGCAACGAAGCTGTCATAGTCATTCGCCCAGCCAAAGAGATTGCTCAGTCTCTTTTCGATGTAGCCAAATGCCTCAGCGCTTTGCGCGAAATAAGGAGCGTACTTGTAACCATTGGCGGTTTGCGGCAGAACCAGGAAGCTAAGTGCACAGACCGTCAATACTGCAACCGAGATATACCCGGACAACTTCCTTTCTTTTAGGCTACCGAGAAGCATAAACAGCCAGGTAAAGATGAGCACATGAATAAGAGTTGTCAGGTATAAACCGAATAAGAACTCGGTAAATGTAGTCAGCCTGACCACGAAGGAGAGCGCTGCCACAAGAGCGATGCCGCCGATACGCCTGTTGCGGTCTGCCGTAAGAACCATTACCAGCGCGGATCCAAACGCGATGAAACTTACTTGCGCGAAGCCAAAGACAACATGCGTCAATGTCACTACGGTCGCGGCTATCGCCAGGAGCCAGAACCACCACGTCTGCTGCGCCGACTCCACAAAAAAACCCTTGCGCTGCAACCAGGGAATCTCAGTGAGATAGTGAAGCGGTCCCAAAATCGCATAGGTGACGATAAACAGCTCGAACGGGATCACATACGCGAGCCCATATGCAACAAGAATCAGGATCGTATTAAGGACGTTGATCGACACGCTTAGTAAACCGGAGATTAACCCGCTATCATCATAACAACTATATATGAAGTTGCAATGATGAAAAAAGCCCACGGCTTGGCGGCTCGCATGTTCACGATTGCGAAAATGCAGTTTCGCCAGGAGGTGCGAGCACGGCCGCGGAAGGTCACCGGCGCTCGGAAAACTAAACCGATATCGGTTTAGTTTCAGCGTCATCTTGGACCTGGATGCCGAAAGACGAGCAGGATGTCTGCCTTCTGAAGGCGCGAGCGATCACTGGCTTCGGGAGAGTCACCGGCGCTCGGAAATCTAAACCGATATCGGTTTAGTTTCAGCGTCATCTTGGACCTGGATGCCGAAAGATGAGCAGGCGATGACCGCCTTCGGAAGGTTCACTGGCTCGGAAAACTAAACCGATATCGGTTTGGTTTTGCAGTTGCTAATCCTCTACCTGCGGATGTTTCGCCCTGTGTACCTGTTTCAGAACTAGAGCGCCGGAGACCGCGAACTTGCTATTGACATGATCTTCGAATGATTGGCCTCACGGGCATTAATTGACAACCGCCGCCTAACCTTTGTCTGTCGATGTTTTCCCACAGCATCGTACCTGCACCCAGACCTTGTCATTTGCTCAACCGGAGCAACCGTCTCCTTTATATAGGAATGACTCTTTACAAAGAGCCAACTCAATATTCCGAAACCCAGTTCTTTGACGAGATGTTGCAGCACTGCTTAACAGAGAGCGATTTGGTTTGAAAACTGCGCTTGGCACCAAATGGCTGATATCATGGGGATTTCCAAGGATCGGACCGGTCGAGATCCGGCGGTCAATTCGAAAGAAAACATTATTGTGAGATAAATTTTTTTCGAACCAGCATTGTTAGTATGTAGAATGTGTGGTTCGTTCGCCGGAAACGGCAACCTGTGACCCCTTCAAAAATAAGACCGAGTTAATCTGGTCTGTGCGAAGGGAAGATCTCAGGCTGTATCGTTTGCCCTTCGTTTAGCGAATTATGCGGTCCCACTGGAAGTCGCGGTTTTTCCGCTCCTGGTCTTGATCGCAGAAAGCACCGGCAGAACTTTCAAAAATTGTCGAATACGACTCTCAGTCGAAAAGTCGTTCCTTCTATATGTAGATGGCACGAAGTAGTTCCACCACTAATGGAGAACATGGGCAAATGGCTGGCGCCAAAACTAAGAAAAACGAAGCTCAAGCCGGTACCGGCAAGGTGCAGCGCATCCGCATTCGATTGAAGTCTTATGACCATAGGCTTCTAGACAAGTCGGCGGATCAAATAGTTGATACGGCTCGCCGCACCGGTGCCACTATCTGCGGACCCGTTCCCCTGCCGACCCGCAAGAGAGTTTATTGCGTACTGCGCTCTCCTCACGTCGACAAGAAGTCGAGAGAGCATTTTGAAATTCGTATCCACAAGAGACTTATCGATATCAATGATCCGACACCTACGACAGCTGATGCGCTCATGCGCCTTGATCTGCCTGCTGGCGTCGACATCGAAGTGAAACTATAAGCATTAAGTTGCACTATTGAGGATTTCAGGAATGAAAACACTAGGCGTGATTGGCAAAAAGGTGGGAATGACCCAGATCTTCAGTAAGGAAGGTCTTGCGGTTCCTGTGACCGTAGTGCAGCTCGGTGACAACATTGTTACCCGCAAGCTCACGAAAGACAAGAACGGCTACGAAGCAGTCCAGGTCGGCGGCTTCAAGGTCAAAGAGCGCAAGCTCACAAAACCGGAGTTGGGCTCTTTCAAAAAGAACGAGGTTCCGCCGGTAGCGCCGCTCAAAGAGTTTCATGTTGACGATTCTGGCAACTATGCAGTTGGTCAATCGCTCCCTATCGGCGACATTCTTAAAGAAGATATGTTGGTCGACATTCGCGGGAAGTCGATTGGTAAAGGTTTCCAGGGAACGATCAAGCGTTATCACGCTGGTCGCGGACCGATGAGCCACGGCTCCAAGTTCCACCGCTCCATGGGATCGATTGGCGCAGGCACCACGCCTGGTCGCGTGTTCCGTGGATCGATCATGCCGGGCCAGATGGGCAACGATAACGTATGCACCCGTCGCGCCAAAGTAGTTAAAGTAGACACAGAAAAAGGCCTTCTTCTGATCAAGGGACCAGTTCCCGGAGTCGAAGGGGGCGTTGTTGTAATTAGCCCCACTCGCTTGAAGTGGAACTAAAGTGAGCTTTTGCATCAAGGCATTAATCAGTAATTAAGAGAGACGACGAAAATGACACCCACGCAAGTGCTAGACCTCAAAGGCAAAAAGGTAGGCGAAATCGAGCTCGAAGAGAGCGTATTCGCTACCGAGCTTAAAGTCGGCCCCATGCACCAGGCCGTAATCAGACAGTTGGCCAATGCCAGAAGCGGTAGCGCCAACACCAAGACGCGCGCCGAAGTACGTGGCGGCGGTCGGAAGCCCTGGCGTCAGAAAGGTACCGGGCGGGCAAGAGCCGGATCAATCCGCTCGCCTTTGTGGCATGGCGGCGGCGTAGTCTTCGGACCGAAGCCGCGCAGTTACGTGCAATCGATGCCGCAAAAGATGCGTCAGGTTGCCGTGCGCTCCGCACTCTCCGTTGCCAAAGACAAACTGGTGGTCGTAAAAAGTTTCGATGGCTTCGGTGAACCGAAGACCAAAGCTTTCGCCCAGCTCCTCAAAGATCTCAATGTCGAGCAAGGCAAGAAGATCCTTTTGGTTTTGACCTCGCACAAACAAGAGCTCGATGCCAAAATTCAGCGCGCTGCTCGCAACATCGACAAGTTGAAAGTGATCTGGGTCAACCAGGTCAACGTCAAAGATTTGCTTCACCACGATGTGGTCGTTATCTCTCAGGAGGCTGTAGAGATCCTCAATAAGAATCTCAAAACCAAGCGCTCCGAAAACGCCAAACCTAAGAAGGAAAAGGCGCAGAAGAAAGCGAAAAAAGAAGTGAAGAAGCCGGTCAAGAAAGAAGCGAAGCCGAAAGAAAAGAAAGCGGCTAAGCCGAAAGAGATTAAGCCACCAAAACCGGTGAAGGAAGAAAAACAGAAAGCCAAGGCCGAAAAGGCTCCAGCCAAGAAGTCCGAAGGCGACAAAGAGACCAAGAAATCGACCGCCAAATCCGACAAACCAAAATCGGATAAACCCAAAAAGAAAGACTAATAGGCGTTAGTGACTAAACAGCCAGAAGAATCAGGAAAAGATCATGGATAAGCGATACTCCCAAATAATTCTGAGACCAATCATCACTGAGAAATCCGCTCAGATGACCCAACTTGGTCAATACACCTTCGAGGTGGTCAGAGACGCCAATAAGGTCGAAATCAAGCAAGCTATGGAGCAGCTCATCAAGGAGCTCTACCCTGGCAACAAGAGCGAAGTGCTCGCCGTTAATACCGGTGCCACCAGAGGCAGATTTAGCCGCAGAAGACGTCACGGCCGAGTGCCAAAAGACGGCAAGAAAGCAATTGTCACCATTGGCGGTGACCCGCTCGAACTGTTCGAAGGCTAATATTCGCGTAATTCGTCCCCACCAATCAGGAAGTAATAAGGACAAACCACTATGCCGGTCAGGAAAGTCAACCCAACATCAGCAGGACGACGCAATATGTCGTTGTTCGATTTTTCGGACTTAACGACGGACAGACCTGAAAAATCGCTCGTTTGCTTCAAGAGATCGAAAGGCGGTCGCAATAATCAGGGCCGACTGACCGTGCGCCACAAAGGCGGCGGCCACAAGCAGAAATACCGGATTATCGACTTCAGACGCGATAAGCATGGTATTCAAGGCGTTATCAAAACGATTGAATACGATCCTAATCGCAACACTAGAATTTGCCTCGTGCAATATGTTGATGGCGAAAAGCGCTACATCTTAGCTCCCCTTGGTATCAAGGTCGGTGACAAGGTGATGAGCGGACCCAATTCCGAAATTCAAATCGGCAACGCCCTTCCGCTTCGCAACATCCCTCTGGGTACCATGGTGCACAACGTCGAGCTCACGCTCGGTCGCGGCGGTCAACTTGGTCGCTCCGCCGGTGTGCAGATCCAGTTGCTCGCGAAAGAAGGCAGCATGGCCACCTTGAGATTGCCCTCCGGTGAAATGCGCCTGGTCAATTTGGACTGCATGGCTACCATCGGGCAGCTCGGCAACCCTGATGCCAAAAACGTAAGACTCGGTAAAGCAGGACGCAAGCGCTGGATGGGTATCAAACCAGCCAACCGCGGCGTCGCCATGAACGCTGTCGATCACCCGCACGGCGGCGGCGAAGGCAAATCGCCGATCGGTGGCAAGCCCCAGACGCCTTGGGGCAAGCCGGCTATGGGTTACAAGACCCGTCGCGGCAGAAGACCATCGGATAAATTCATCGTCAAGAGAAGAACGAAGTAGGAGGTTATTGTGGGTCGATCGCTAAAGAAGGGACCATTCATACATCCCTCGCTCAATAAAAAAATAGAAGAGATGAATCGCAAAGGCGAGAAGAAGGTGATCAAATGCTGGTCTCGCGCCTCGATGATTTCGCCTGAAATGATCGGACACACGATTGCTATCTATAACGGTCGTAAGCACGTGCCCATCTACGTAACCGAACAAATGATCGGTCACAGATTGGGTGAATTTGCACCGACAAGACTCTTCAAGGGTCACGCCGGTGCTGACAAGACAGCCAAACGCGCATAAGAGAGGACTCCGCCAATGCAAAGTAAAGCACAGGCAAAGTGGATAAGAATGTCACCGCGAAAGGTGCGTCGCGTTGTCGATCAGATTCGTGGAAAGAAGGCCGGAGAGGCTATCGACATGCTGACCTTCATGCCCTACAAGGCAGCGAAGCCGGTGTGGAAAGTCCTCAACTCCGCCATGTACAACCTTATTCATCATGAGAAGCACCCGATTTCGCGATCGGATGCCGAAGAGATGATCATTGTGGAAGCGTACGCCGATCAGGGTCCGACACTTCCACGCCGATTCCGGGCTCGCGCACGCGGTCGGGCGATGCCCATCTTGAAGAGAACCAGTCACATCACGCTGGTTATTTCAGACGTATAAAAGAGCGGTGGTGTTATGCCACCAGGCTGGAAGCTCCGGCTTCAAAGGCTAGAAAACGGTAAGTAAGAGAGGACAAGATCTTGGGTCAGAAAGTACATCCTAACGGTTTCCGACTTGGCATTCACAAAGGCTGGTCGTCCAATTGGTTCGTCGGGAAGAAAGACGTTGCCCCTCTTATCGAAGAGGACCATCGCCTGCGCGCCTTCCTCGCCAAAGAGTTGACCGGAGCCGGCGTCTCCAAAGTTGAGATTCAACGCAAAGCCGATCAAATTCAGATCGACATCTACACGGCTCGTCCTGGTGTAGTAGTCGGCAAAGGCGGTCAGGGCATCGAGAACCTCACAGGCAAGATCAAAGGTCTGCTCAACAGAACCGGTCTCGACATTCGCATCAATATTCTCGAAATCAATCGCGTCGATCTGGAATCCAAACTGGTTGCTGACTCGATCGCACAACAACTCGAAAAGCGGGTTGCCTTCCGTCGCGCCATGAAGCAAGCCATGCAACGCTGCATGAGAGCCGGCGCAGTCGGCGTCAAAGTCATGGTGGCTGGACGCCTGGGCGGCGCTGAAATCGCTCGTACTGAATGGGCTAAAGAAGGTCGTATTCCACTGCAGACATTGCGCGCTGATATCGATTACGGAGTTTCGGAAGCGAACACCGTGATGGGCATCATCGGCATCAAAGTCTGGGTCTTCCGCGGCGAGCTCGAAATGGGCCAATGGTCGCCGCCCAACATCAAGACACAATCCGACAGAGAGCGCGGCCAAGGCGGCGATCGTCAGGATAGAGGTTCCATGAATAAATCTGGGCGTAGGCCCAGGAAGGCAGGTTAATCGCCATGTTAATGCCGAAGCGCACGAAGTTTCGCAAGTTTCACCGTGGTCGGATGACCGGCACGGAGACGCGCGGCGTTGAAGTGCAGATGGGTGAATACGGATTGCAAGTGCTCGAGCCGGCGTGGATCACCTCCCGCCAGATCGAAGCCGCCAGAAAAGCGATGACCAGATCAGTAAAACGGGGCGGTCAGCTCTGGATCAGAGTTTTCCCGGATAAAGCCGTCAGCAAAAAGCCGGCCGAAGTCCGTATGGGATCCGGTAAGGGCAACCCGGAATTCTGGGTCGCAGTTGTTAAAACCGGTCGTGTCATATTCGAGATGGCTGGTGTACCGAAAGCGGATGCCGAACTCGCATTGAAATTGGCCGCTCAAAAACTGCCGGTCAAATGCCGCTTTGTAGAGCGCCATCACGGAGGTTAAGTCGCGATGAAATTGCAAGATATGAGAGAGCTATCCCAAGACGAATTGACCGCGCAAATTTCCGATGCGCGCAAGCAAATTGTCGAAATGCGTTTTCAACAGGCTTTGAGAAAACTCGAGAGCCCAGCCAGACTGCGCAACGCCAAGAGGCTTCTGGCTCAACTACTCACCGTTCAAACAGAAAAAACATTGAAACAAGCGTAACTTCCTGATACCGCCCGCGGTTAGGAAAGGAAAGCCAAAAGAGGTCGCAACGAAAATGCCTAAGAAGGAACTAGTCGGTAAAGTCGTTTCCAACAAAATGGAAAAGACGATCGTGGTCGCCATCGAAAGCCGAATTCCCCATCCTAAGTATGAAAAGCAGATGGTGAAGACGAATAAGTTCAAAGCCCACGATGAAAAAAATGAATGCGGAGTCGGTGACCGAGTACGCATTCAAGAATGCAGACCTCTCTCCAAGGATAAAACCTGGACAGTAGTCGAAATTCTCGAAAGATCGCCCGATGCTACGACCAAGGAGTCAAACTAATGATTCAGCAAGAAACGCGACTGACCTGCGCAGATAATACTGGAGCCCGCGAGCTTCTCTGCATTCGCGTCCTGGGCGGTTCCAGAAAAGTGTATGCCTCCGTCGGCGACACTATCGTCGCGACCGTCAAGGAAGCGCTCCCTAATATGCCTGTCAAAAAATCCGACGTCGTCAAGGCTGTCGTTGTCCGCGTCAAACAGAGTGTCCATCGTCCTGATGGTACAACGATCAGATTCGACGACAATGCCGCCGTGATTATTCAGAAAGACGGCAATCCCAAAGGCACCCGGGTGTTCGGACCGATCGCCCGTGAGCTCAGAGACAAGAACTTCACGAAAATAATTTCGCTGGCACCGGAGGTTATCTAACAATGGCTACGGCTGAGAAAACCCAAAAATCGATCAGCTACTGCCAGGCTCCACTTGCACCAAAAGTGAAGAAGGGCGGCAAGACGGTAGTCTCGCAAGCGTTGATCAAAAGAGGCGCAACCAACCTCGTCGCCTCCGTCCATGTACGCCGTGGCGACACCGTAATGCTGATGTCCGGCTCGAAAACGGTCGGCAAAGGCAAAACCGGAAAGGTCATGGAAGTTCTGAGAGCTGAAGGCAAAATCGTTGTCGAAGGCATCAATCTTGTTACCCGCGCCTCCAAAGCCAAAACGGCGATGGGCAAGGGCGGACTGATTAAGAAAGAGTCTCCGATCTTCGCCAGCCGCGTGATGCTCTTCTGCACCTCCTGCAAAAACACCACCCGCATCAAGCACAAATTGCTGGAGAACGGCAAAAAGGCCAGAGTCTGCAAGAAATGCGGAGAATCGCTGGACGGCTAAACGTCGCCAAAACGTTCAATTCAGTTTGAACCTTGAACCAGACAAGGACTAGGTTAGACGACAAAGGACCGTCAACCAAAGATAAAAAAGGGACCGAGAAATGATCAATGTAAAAGAGCACTACGACGCAAACGTCAAAAAGGCACTCAAAAAGCATTTCAACTACGACAACGAAATGCAGATTCCTCGCATTGAGAAAGTCGTAGTCAACATGGGCGTTGGCGAAGCGACCTCCAACTCGAAAGCGATCGAGAGCAGCGTCAAAGAAATGGCGACCATCACCGGACAGAAGCCGGTGGTCAACAGAGCCCGCAAGTCTATCGCTACGTTCAAAGTCAGAAAAGGAATGCCAGTCGGCGTTTCGGTCACACTGCGCGGCAAGAGAATGTACGATTTCCTGGCCAAGCTCATGCACATTGCGCTTCCCCGTATCAAAGACTTTCGCGGACTATCGCCCAAGTCGTTCGACGGTAGAGGCAACTACTCGCTCGGTATCAAAGAGCAACTCATATTCCCTGAAATTAGTTACGACAAAATTGACGCTACACGAGGAATGGACATCGCCATCGTGACGACTGCGCGCACCGACCAGGAAGCGCTTCAGTTGCTCCGCGAGATTGGCATGCCGTTCAAGAAACAACAGTAGTTAATTAGGAGAGGACACAACCAGTGGCCAAAACATCGATGATCGATAAGGAGCACAAGCGTAGAGTGCTCGTCAGCAAAGGTAAGTACCCGAAGGTGCGCCTGCACAACCGCTGCCGAATCTGCGGGAGACCGCGTGGTTATTATCGCGATTTTGGATTGTGCAGATGCTGCCTGAGAAAGATGGCTCACCAAGGTTTGCTCCCAGGCGTCACTAAGTCTAGTTGGTAGGAGAGATAAATCAAATGCCCGTAATAGACCCTATTGCCGACATGTTCACACGCATCAGGAATGCTTGCCGCGTGCAGGCCCCTGTCGTGGAGATGCCCGCTTCCAAGCAGAAGGTGGCGATTGCCAAACTGCTCCGAGACGAAGGCTTTATCACATCTTTCGAAACGAAAGATCTCGGCACACCAGTTCAGAAGATGCGTATCGTTTTGAAGTATGGCCCTAAAGGCGAGCAAGTAATCCAGGGTATCAAGCGCGTCAGCCGCCCGGGCTTGCGTCTGTATCGCCCCTCCAAGAGAGTGCCCCGCGTATTCGGCGGACTGGGCATCTCGATTCTATCCACCAGCCGTGGTGTCATGACCGATCGCCAGGCTAGAAAAAGTAACATTGGCGGCGAAATTGTAGGCCAGGTTTGGTAGTGATTGGCCCCGGCTAAATCAAGCAAAAGGTAAAAGGTAGAAACCATGTCTCGTATAGGCAAAGCACCAATCAAAGTACCCCAAGGCGTCACCGTCGACATCAACGGTCTCGACATCAAGGTCAAAGGTCCTAAGGGCGAACGCACGAAGACCTTCCGACCGGAGATCGAGTTCAAGAAAGAAAACGATGTCATCTACGTGCTGCGCCGCAACGAAGATCGTTTGACCCGTGGACTGCACGGCATGAGTCGGACCATCCTCGCCAACATGGTGACGGGTTTGTCCGAAGGATTCACCAGAAAGCTCGAAGTGATTGGCGTCGGTTACAGGGCTGTCGTCGAAGGCAAGAAGCTCACCATGCAGTTGGGCTACTCTCACCCTGTTGAAATCGAGATTCCCAAAGACATCACCGTAGAGGTCGGCAAAGGCAACGTCATAACCATGACCGGTGTTGACAAGCAAGAGCTCGGCGATTTTGCTTCATTCGTCAGAGGCAAGCGCCCGCCTGAAGTCTATAAAGGCAAGGGTGTGAAGTACGAAGGCGAGCACATCAGAAAGAAAGCCGGCAAGGCTGCTGGTGCGAAATAACTATTGATCGGTTGATCCAGTTGATCCGAGGAACTAGAGATGATTACGAAGCCCAATAGAAAAGAGACGAGAGTGAAGAGGCATCAACGCATTCGCCGCTCTCTGTGGGGTCAAACCGAGCGTCCCCGGCTCTGTGTATACCGCTCCAACAAGCACATTTATGCTCAAGTGGTCGACGATTCCAGTTCGACAACGCTAGCTTGTGCCAGCACTCTCGATCCTGAATTGAGAGCGAAGGTAGAAAAACCCTGGAATAAAGACTCGGCTAAGACAGTCGGTGAGCTCATCGCCAAGCGAGCGATGGAAAAAGGTATTAAGGCGGTCGTCTTCGATCGCGGCGGTTATATCTATCATGGTCGCATAGCGGCTGTGGCAGAAGGCGCTCGTGAAGCTGGACTTGAGTTTTAAGGAGTAAGAGGTTTTCCAAATGGAAAAAGATCATAAGACACACACACCAGAGGAAGCCGTCGCCCAAGACGGTGCCAAGCGTGGACGCAGGACTGCCAGTCGTGAGAAGAACCGTTCGCAAGACGACCTCAAGCGCGAGCGCGAGCAGTCGGAATGGGAAGAGAAGATCATTCAAGTCCGCCGCGTCACCAAAGTAGTAAAAGGCGGTAAAAAACTCAGCTTCCGCGCCGTCGTGGCCGTCGGCAACAGCAAGGGCCAGGTCGGTATCGGTATCGGCAAGGCTTCCGAAGTTATCATGGCTATTCAAAAAGGTG
>CAZISK010000024.1:0-20064 GCA_964541355.1 uncultured Candidatus Obscuribacterales bacterium | reverse complement strand
AATCGAGACAGAGAAAAGTATCGAGACTCGACTGTGTCGCCTTTGCCTAAATTCAATGCCAATTGACCTGAGTTAACGCCATTTAGTAATCGCTGAGCATACTCTGCCGGTAATTCGAATCTTGATTCTTGCGAATAAAAGCTTGCATCAGCAGAGCCCCGATAATATGGCAGGATTTCCCCGGTTTGTCGCTTTTGTGACCGGTCGGGAAGAAGTACGGAATTAGATGGGCTGCCGGCATGCAAGAATCTAGCTTTTGCTGAATCGGTTTCGTAGAAACTATTGCTAAAGTTTTGAGAGCCGGATAGTTCAGGCCGTTGGTTTGATACAGCTCTTAGCTTTGATGCAAGTGATTCCTTTGTTCCTAAGTCAGCGAATCGAAGAAATCTCTTGAAGTCCTCAGTTGCAGCGTGTCCAGGAAAGAGATTCGACAACTCGGAGTCAACTTCCACATGTCTAGCAGCGTCGAGGTATACCTTCGTTTTCTCAACTGTACTTGCAATTTCGGGAAATGTTTCGTTGCGAGCACGCCGAATCTGTGATGCACTTTCGTCATCCTGAGCCTGGCTTAGCTCGATCTGGAGTTCGCTCCATCTTCTCTTATCTTGAGGCGATAACTTGTTAATGAGTTGTGTGCCGCGCTCCATCTCTTGCCGGCATTGATCGAACATCGTGGTTACATAGGCAGGTGAGGTAAGGTTTGAACGTTGTCGCCATTCTCTCAAGATCCGAATGATATTCTGATCCGAATTCAACTGTGATGAATCGAATACGAGGATCTCGTTGTTATCTTCTTCTTGGTTTTCGATAACGAGATCGAGCGCGTCAGATTTTGGTTGTTCTATGTTGGTTCTCGAAATGGGATCGGCAGGAATACTGATGTTATTGAAGTCATACGGTTCGAATCCGATGATTTGTTCGTCTGAACTACTAAGGGCTGAATAGACCGTCTCGTAAATTTTACTCGACTGTTGTTCTCCCGCTTGAGCGTCGCCGCGTTTTATCATGTCGGACATGCATCTTCCTCATCAGAATCTGTAGCCGTACAATATCGCAGTCATATAACTTTCGTATGACAATTTAATGGTTCTATGTTCTATGCGGGCGATGGATTATTGGCGGACGTGCCAAACCTGCACGTGCAGCCACTTTGCCAACTGTCCAGCCGCTCCACGTTCTCAAAACAGTCTGCAGAAGGCAGACTTGAACGCCTTCGAGTGATGGTGTCATATCTGGTGCTAGTGGCAGCCATTTTGCAGGATAGACCTTAGTTGCGGCCAGTAAAGTCAACGTAACCACCAAGCCAAGGATAACTAACTGTGGTCACAGTTTTAAGAGGCAATACGACTTCAGCGGGAGTCAGATACTGGAAGATGGTCGCCTTAGCATGCCAATCGTGCGTCTGCACTAACGACGGGAGATATTGGATGAGGATATCACAAACGCTAGCAGGCGGTGGGCCCAGCTGCGCTAGTCAAGTTCTCTCATCTAGAATCTCGGCTGGCTCAGCCTTTTATATCTCTATGATGATTCTTTCGCTTTTAGATCATTGCTGTTGTCATGATTATTTAATTACAGTACTTACGTCTTTTACCTCGCTCCTGGCTTATTTTCTCCTTAAGGACTGAAACAGAAATAGCTCCCACACATCGATATCGCGCATTACGCTGCGTTATGAGTGGGCCGGCTATGGAGCGACACTGTGGCGTGGCTGTTCAGCTGCGCGACCTTCTCTTGTGACCAACCTCTACGAAAGGGGAGACGACGTGAACGATAGTGAATTCCTCCTCATGGCGATGCTAATTCTGATCGGCTTCGCCGCCTTGATCGTGATCAACGTGTGTCTCTTGCTCTGGGTGGTCAACTACACCAGGCGGCAGCAGACGCGCAGAAGAAGCACCGAAGACGAACCCGACTTCATTCCAGTCGCGGACGACGCAGGTGATCCAGACGAGCCGCCAATCCTCCTCGAAGCGGTGCACGAAAAGTACACTTTGTCTGTCGAACCGAGACCGATTTTCGGCACGCGGGCGACTGTGCGCCAAGCCATCATGCGCGCCCGGCTCCTTTTCGACCAGAGCGAGAAGGCATGGGAAGACAACGAGGACATCTTCGAAGCCGAGCGCCTGGCCAAGCTCGCTCTTGCAGAAGTCGATAAGGACGCGAAGCGGGACCACTGGTTCGCTCCCCGCATCCTGCACTGGCTGGCCTGGCTCCAGATCCAGAAGGGCATGATCGCCTACCAGGAGGCCACGGAATATTGGGAACGTGCCACCCAGATCGCCCTCGAATGGTACGAACAGTGTTCCGACCTGCTGCCGCACATGAAAGAGTGCATGGAGTGGGTGGAGCGTCAATACCCCAACGGCAGTTCGTGTGAGGACTGACGCGTTTCCCACAGTCTGAGCGGCGGAAGCTGCAGCCCAGCCGCTGCCGCTCAGACTGACAATTCGATATCTGCACCGCCCATGGTGTCACCTGGCAGCTGCCAGGTGCTACCGGAGTGCTGAATTGAGGTGCCAATGACAATACTCCGATTGCGCAAGTTCATTACCGGGTTGGGCTTCGTCGGTCTGACGGCCGCCCTGGTTTCATCGGTCGTGGGCAGGCTGGCCTACGCTTGGGAGCTGGACCTGTCGTTCGCGGTTCTCAGTCTGGCAGCGCTGGCGCTGACGGCTTTCCGGCTCAAGGAATATCTTCACACGCTGGAGGACCGCATGACCCTCCGGCTGTTGTTCGTTCCGCTCACGCTCAACATGCTGCTGTCGATCATTGCTCTCGTCGCTACTTCCGATAATCAGGTGCGGGCGCTGGCGGTGCTGGGGATAGCGGGCTGGTCGACGGTGATCGTATCGATGAGGCAGGCCTTCAAGCGATACATCCCGTTCGGCCGCGGCTTCCTCCCCAAGGACGTCTGGATCAATCCACCTGCATCGATCCTGCAAGAGGGCGATGCCATCCTGGTTCGCGGTAACATGGCCAACTTCCTTCGCGAGGCGATGGGGCATTGTGAAACGGTTGTACGCGGCCGTGACGGGAGGCTCTACACCTTCTCGGCTCTCATCGAGGCCGGAACGACCTGGCGGTTGGCTGAGGAACTCATTCAGAGTTATCATAAGGGTGGGTACGATTACATCGTGCTTCGGCTGAACAAGCCGTTCACGACTCAGGAGAGTGCCGAGGCCGTCCAGCACGTCGAGCGCATGATCGCGCACAACAAGGCATGGACGGAGCGGGCTCGCCACCTCTTCCGCGCCACCGTCGCCTGGCTGCCTCTCACCAAGGGGTTCAAGGAGCGACTAATTACCAAGCACTTGCCGACCGGCTACGATGTGATCGGCAAGTACTGGGGCGGACTGCGAGAGGGGCGATGGACATGCATCGCGTGCAACATCTACCTTCTCCTGAAGCTGGGCCGTAAGATGGCTGAGTACGGCACAGGCATGTTCGGCTTGTTCGGTGAGTTCAACCCGATTCTGCCGATCCGGTTGATCCGCGATCCTCAGTACCGCTGGCTCACCACGGTCGACCGGGACAATTCGGCTGCCGCGGCCTGAACGTTGAGGGCGACGCCATGCGTCGCCCTCATAGGCCTCAATGTTGTCCGAATCAGCTCGGAATTAATGCCGGACTCGCCACCGAGTCCGGCATTAATTCCGTTGTTCAACAACTGCTCGGAGACAGCCAAGCGTCTTGCCTGGCTGTCTTCCGTGCATTCTCAAACGAAGGAGCAACAGTGTCGCAACAGACAATTCGTCAGTATGAGTTCACCGCCTCCGCGGGTTGGAAGGACACGCTCTTAGAGCGCCTACTTATCGCCATCTGCAAAAGTGGTGTGACGGTCCTTCGCATCCGCTTCCGTAACGTCGGGATGTTCTCCCGGAAGTGCATCATCCAGGTGACCGGCAAGACCGATGAATTCAACAAACTGGTCCCCTCTCTGTCGGCACACCCGGCTGATTACGGAATCTCGACCCAAGAGGTTCTGGTGACCGCCGAGCTGTAACGTGACTGACTGATGTGTCTCAAAAGCCCTGAACCGACCCAATGGGCAAGAATGGCTACGCGAGCCTCAATCTTGCTTCTCGCCGGAGAGCTATTAAATGAAATAGTAACAGCGCAAAAAAACAAAAAAAACAACGCAAGCCAGGGAGAAGCGCTTTATGTGCTTCTCCCTGGCGCGTTGTGGTCAGTCGACCGGGGCAGGCGGCTTAGCCCGTGCTCTAAGCCGCTTGCTGCCACCGGTTAACTGACGCCGCCGTCCGGTCGTCGATCAGTTGATGCGCCACTTGGCGTTGTAGCTGATCTTGAACGTGCCGGGCTCGGACTTCGCGTCCTTGTCGTCGCTCTTGGACTTGGCCGCGACCTTGACGACGTAGGTGCCGTTGCCGGTCCCGTTGACGGTGATGAAGTCGTGGGACTTCTTGAGCCAGTCCAGCTCCTTCACCCCGACGCTGTCGTGGACGTGGACCTCGGCCGCATCGTCGGAGAAGTTGTAGACCACGATCTCGCGCTCCTCGGTACGGTAGCGCGGCTTCACCTTGATGGTCTTCCGGGTCTTCTTCTTGCCGACCGTCTCGGTCTCCTCCTCGACCTCCGGCTCCGGGTCCTCGGTGAAGGAGATGAGCTGGCGGGTGACCTTGATGTCCTTCGACGGATTGCGGAGCGTCAGGCAGAAGTCCTCGCCGACCGACACGTGGGCGTCCACCGAGGCCGTCTGGGTCTTCTGCATCTCGCCTTGGCTGTCCGGCTCGAACACGCGGACCGATGCCGCCGGCATGTCGGTGCCGAGCTTGTTGTCCTTGTTGTTCTTGCCGCGGAGCTTGATGGTCGCCCCGACCTTGTTGAGGTCGGCGGTGTTGTCGCCGTCGAGCAGGTCGTAGCCGCTGTGGTCGTAGGAGTGGTACTCGTGCTTGACCGGCACGCCGCTGGCGACGAACAGCGCCGGGTTGTTCGGCACGCCGTTCTCGAGCAGGTGCTCGTCCGTCAACTTGTACATCTTCGCGTCACCGACCGTCTCGCTCTCGGCCCCTTCGAACTCGACCTCGGCGTCCGCCTGGAACGACTCCTGCATACCGCGGGCCCCACCGGCCAGGGCGGCGTACTGCGGGGCAGCGTGCTTGGCGACCCGCCGGTTGGCGGCGTCGGAGTGGTTGTGGCCGGCGATCAGCTTCACGGTCGCGTTCAGGTCGGTGCCGGACTCGTTGGGCAGGTCGAGGAAGCAGGCGAGGCGGTCGAGGGTGCCCTTCTTGCGGTCGTAGAACAGCTCGTACACGGGCGTCCAGTTGATGCCGGTGGCCTCGTACAGCAGCTTGATGTTGAAGGTGCCCTCCTGCTCCACCTCGGGCTCGACGGCCAGGATGCTCAGGTTGGACAGACCGGCGGGGATGCCGTTGCCCAGCTCGTACTTCGACGTGATCGGCATGACGACGGTCTTGCCCTTGACGGTCAGCACCGCGATGCGGCCGTCCACGATGTGCTCGAGCTTGCCGGTGGTCTTGCGCTCGCTGCCGCCCTTGGTCTCCTCGATCAGCGTGATCTCGCTGCCGACGGACTTCTGGAGCAGGGCGTTGCCGGTCAGGTTGGCGAGGCGGAGCGAGCGCTTGCCGAACTTGATCTTGCCGGAGCCGCCGACGGAGACGATAGTCTGGCTGCCGCCCACGAAGGACTTCGGCAGGCCGCCGATGTAGACCTTCGACTTGCCCTTGGGCAGCTTGACGGTGCGGACCTCGCGGATGACGGCCGGGCCGCTGGTGTAGGCGGTCAGGTCGATGGAGGTCGGCTTGTCGGAGGAAACGACGTCGGAACGAATTTCGGCGGTGGTCTGCGGATTCGACATGTGTGTTTACCCTTGTTAGAGTGTTGTGTTCAGCAAGCTGCAAGCCTGCTGATGCCGTAGGAACCTGCCCTGGTCTACCTTTCAGGGCATCACGAGTAACCTGTTTTACGTGAGCAACAACCCACCCTTCTCTGCCACGAGGCAAAGTAAAAAGGGTGTCAACTGCACGGAATTGGAGACTTGGAAGTTTGGTTGTTGGCTCTTGCAAAACGGGTTTATCGGTAGACAACGAACACTATTAGATGGAGTTTTCGTGGTTCTACGGGTACTTCAATCAATTTAACAGTCGCCCAGCTCTCGCCTCGCTTCGAGTTTGCGGCGAATCGCCTGAACAAGGATGTAAAAACGGATGACCTAATTAATGACCAATTTCTTTGCGCGGCTCACGCGAGTCAGAAAGCCAGATTAGAAGCGCTGCTTGACAAGCTTGGTATTGATTTGGTGTTGATTTTATATCGCAATCATATATCACAATGCTCATTCCAGGCTGTGTTTGAGCAGTGCACACTGTCCGGCTCTAGTGATAGTCGAGCCAGCCTGAAATTGTTCAACGTGACTCTGTGCCGATGTTCACCATGTTCGGAATAGGTGAATTGGATAATATCGATGTGGGTTTGTGTAGAAAACCTAAATTAGCGCTCTTTCACGATGTGAATTGCCCAATACAACAGCATGAACATTATTCAGACAATGTGAACATCGCTGATTATCATATTCTTTATTGGTTCTGACCGGGAAGCGCACTTTCCATTGATCCGGCACCAGCAGCAAGAACTGCTCCGTGAGCTGGTTTTCATAATTGTGATATCTCGAGCATCTCAAAAGACGATGCCATAACTCTTTTAACTCAGCGAGGAAAGATGTGTTTAAGCAGCCGCTATTCGTATTGCTTTCGAATTTTTTTAATGCAATCTTCTTGACGTCTGCAAGAAAAGACTTTCTTCGTACAGGAATTTTCTCCAGCTAGGATTGCTCAGACTCTGTCGCTGTCGTAATGCGAGAAACGCCATGAAAGGGCGTGAGGAAGAGTCCGGGGATTGTTTCTTTGCTTGTTCAGATCTGCATTCGTTGTTGCTTATTTACGGGCGGCATCTCTGTTGCTTTCTGGCCGCGCCATCAGCACACCGCAATGGCAAGCAAGATTCCTCGACGACCCGCCGAAGCGACTAGCTAGTGGACTGCGGTAGTGAAGAAACGAAAGCGCCCAGGTGGGCGTTCCCGTGTCTTCATTATCGGCGTCGAACCGTTTTGTTGAGGTGCTATCACTGGTGGTGGCACCCCGTGCTGGGTGACTTTTGTCCGTCTCCTCCAATGCTGCGAGAACTTTGGAGGGGGAGCAAAACAGAAAACGGAGCTCGACGCGGCGATCTCTGAGGAAACAAATGCGATACTTTTCGGCTACGCAGACTTTCAATGTCCGCACTGTCGTGAATGACAAAGTGCGGGAAGGTGGTCATTACCTCGTCTACGGGGAAACGGAAACTACCGTCTCTCTCATCGTCAACGGCTACGAAGCCAAGTTAGACAGAGCAGAACTAACCGACCGCGGATCGTTCGTGGAGTTTACTGACGCGGATGCCGTGCTTGTAGACACCGCATCAGGGCTGGTGCAGACCCGCCGACGAAAGTTGGAGACCGCGCGGAAAGAAGCCGCGACCAAGCTGGAACGACTCGAGCGCACGCGGCAGGTCCTGGCGGAGCTCATCGCCAGTCCCGAGTTCGAAGGCGTCAAGCCGCAGGCGGATAAGCCCGTTACACTCTTCCTCGGCCGCGTTCAGTCTGAGTCGCAAGTGGCCGACGGGGCCATCAAGGAGGCGGAAGCTCAGCTTGAACAGGCGGAGACGGCTTTCAACCAGATGGATCTGTTGAACACCATGGTCTGGGCCGCTCGCAGATGCGAAAAGCTTCCATACCCTGAGGATGTGGCGAACGTCGACTGATGCTGCTTCAGGGTAGAAGTCCTGGACAGTGTGAGAAGCGTCCTGGCGGGCGCTTCTGCTTTTGGGGTGCCATCGCTTGTGGTGGCACCCTTGCGCTTACGACTCGCTTGATCATATGCTATAAGAGGTAATACGAGAAGGTGAAGTAGAACCGAAAAACAAACCAAGGACCGAGAGACGAGGCTAGCGCCTCGACCTCTCGGTCTGTCCGACCATGCCCTTCAGTGAGGACAGTCTGACGCTGAAACCAGCAGCGCGCGCTGATTTTCAGGTTCCGTCAGGTCGGACTTGGTTTTTCTCTCCGCTCAGGCGAAGCAGGATCGATGAAGTTACTTCCCGCTCTTACGAGTCCAGGGGAAGTTGGCTTCGATTCGACGCAGCATGGCGTCGAAGTCCTCGGTCACCTCGTGGACTTGTCGAGCGCCGACGAAGGCGACCAGCTGTCGCTTCATCCAGGCGATCGCTTCGGCGGGCTTGCCGTCGGTGTTCATCGTCACGTAGGAGCCGGTCATGCCCTTGGGGCATTCGGTGAGGGACTCGCACTCGACGAATAGGGCGCGACCGTCCTCTAGACCCTGGAAGTTGTCGTACCAGCGACGGTACGCCGGCATGATCTTGCGACGCACCTGGGCGCGGGCTTGCTCCAGGAGCACGTCCAGGACCAGCTGCTCGATGTCCGAGTTGTCGGGCTCTGTCGCCCGCGACCCTTTCTTGACCGGACGCTGCGTGAAGAGCGTGATCTCTTGGCCGGTGTGACCCAGGTTCTCACGGATGCGGATCCGATGCGCGATGGGGAAATTCTCGGTCACCGGCAGGTAGATGAACTTCTCGTCACCGCTGTGGAAGTCGCCCCACGGCTTGAACCGGTGGAAGTTGTTCTGCAGGACTCCGGGGATGACCTCGCGGGCGAAGGTTGGGTCGGCGCTGACGAAGAATTTGATCGTGTTCATGGTTAGTCACTTTCGTTGGGTGAAAGAGTTTGTGCACGTCACCTGTCACCCGGCTCGACGACGTGCTTTGTTTGCTTGCTCGATCAATCGAGGCAAGCGTCTACCACGAATGAATCCACCCAACAGGGCAACCCGCTCTCGCTCTGCGCGCTAGATCGTAGCTAGGTTGGCACTTCTGGGGTGGAAACTCCTATGAAAAAGGAAAGTGGAAGACACTAAAAGGTAGCGAAGCTATCGACGCTTATTCAAGGGCTTATCGCCAAAAAACGGCGAGGATTTCAAGCATTTAATTGCACCTAGCGAAAGCAGCAGTTCCTTTCAGCGATATTAGTGATACGAGGATGGTGAGGCTCGCGGCGCACGAACCTAACACGTGGGCTATGCCAACATCTCTTATCGTTGCTGCTCTGACGGCAGTTTTTTCAACAGGTCAGCGTAGCTCACAACGACCTGTTTGAGATTCTGAAAAGCCTCATGAAAACCCATCTTCAGCATCTCGTCGTAAGCATCCGGAAAGCTCCAATCGTGAGCGCTCATGCGATAAACAGCCACGATCAGACCGGTTCTGTCCATGCCGTGTAGGCAATGGACAAAGACAGAATGCCGATTGACGTCCTTCATGATCTCTAGGAATTCATCGATTTTGCGTGCTTCAGGAATATCAAAAGGTCTGAGCGGAATTGAGACAAAATCGAAACCTAGTTCAGCCGCCAGTTTACGTTCTAGAGCAATAGAAGCCGGTTCTTCTCGCAGATTTATCACGGTCTTGACGCCCTTCTCTTTCAGCCGGAGAAAGCCGTCTTTACTGGGTTGACCGCCCCGCCACAGCTCGTTGCCAACCTTCTGAAGGTTTGGTAGTTGTTCGTCGTCGCCATGGATAAATCTATTCATGTTTAAGCTCGGGTAAAAAATACTTTGCTGTGATAGCGCATGGGAAGAGATAATAAACATACCCAACTTTGAGATACTTTGTTTACTCCATACATCACCAAGGAGAAAAGAGTGACCTCGACACAGGCTAGCAACAAAGCGCAAGATCGTCTTCCGGACAACTGTTTGACCAACAGCATCGCCATTCTGGACTTCGGCTCTCAATACTCTCAATTGATCGCACGCAGAGTAAGAGAGACGAAAACATACTCCGAAGTCCTGCCCTTCAGCATCTCTTACGAAGATTTGAAGAGGCTCAATCCACGCGGAATCATTCTGTCTGGTGGACCGAACAGTTGTTATGACCAGTATGCACCTAAACTCGACCCGGAAATTTGGAAGATGGGCTTGCCCATTCTAGGCGTCTGCTACGGCATGCAGCTTATGGCTCACGATCTCGGCGGCACGGTGGAATCAGGCGACCTGCGCGAGTATGGTCGTGCACTACTGACGGTGGTGCGTCACGGTAAGCTTTTCGATGGGATGGACCCGACGATCGAAAGCTGGATGAGCCACGGAGACAGCGTCACCGGTCTGCCTGATGGTTTCGAAATCATCGGCAGCACGATGAGCACTCCGGTTGCCGCGATATGCGATGAGGAGCGCGGCTATTATGGCGTGCAATTCCACCCTGAGGTTGTTCATACACGAGGTGGGCAGCGCGTTCTCGAGAATTTCGTCGTTAATATCTGCGGTTGCCCCAAGACCTGGACGATGGACCGCTTTGTAGACGAAGCGATTGGCAAAGTAAGAGCACAGGTAGGAGATAAGCGCGTTTTGCTCGCACTCTCCGGAGGAGTCGACAGCTCGACTCTGGCTTTCCTTCTGCACAAGGCCATTGGTGAAAATCTTACATGTATGTTCATCGATCAGGGATTCATGAGGAAGAACGAGCCGGAATGGCTGGTGAAGAAGTTTGCTGAATTCAAGATTCCGGTGCATTTTGTGAAAGCACGCAGTCGATTTATCGAGAAGCTCGCCGGTGTCACGGATCCGGAAGACAAGCGCAAGATTATCGGTCAGGAGTTCATCACTGTATTCGATGAAGAGTCTCAGAGACTGGGACCATTTGATTATCTGGCTCAGGGTACGCTCTATCCGGACGTAATAGAATCGTCCGGAACCCGCATCGATCCTAAGACAGGCGAACGTATCGCGGTCAAGATCAAGTCTCACCACAACGTCGGTGGATTACCCAAGAACTTGCAGTTCAAGCTTGTAGAGCCATTCGCCAAGCTCTTCAAGGACGAGGTTCGACTGCTTGCTCGCGAACTCGACGTTCCGGAAGGCATAGTCGTAAGGCATCCTTTCCCCGGACCAGGGCTTGCTATAAGAGTGGTCGGCGAAGTCACTAAGGATCGTTTGAAGACTCTGCGTGAAGCGGACTGGATCATTCGAGAAGAGGTCAAGTCTCACGGACTTTACCGTCAAGTTTGGCAGATGTTCGGTATTCTGCTGCCGACCAAATCGGTAGGGGTTATGGGCGATCAGCGCACGTATATGAATCAGATAGTCATTCGCGCAGTAACCAGCGAAGATGGCATGACCGCCGATTGGGCGAGACTGCCGTACGACCTGTTGGAAACTATCTCTCGGCGCATCGTCAACGAAGTGCCAGGAATCAACAGGGTTATGTACGATATTACCTCCAAACCACCTGCCACGATTGAATGGGAATAAACTTGCGATATTAGGCAATATCACTTCTGTTATCCGGGGCTATATAAACTTCGAAGATATACCAGGCGCTGTGCTTAACATCAGCGTGGCAGATAGGGCTGCCGGACCTGAAATGCAGTGCAGATCGGAGCTTTATCGGGCTGTAACGCTGTGCATTTGATCCTTGCGTCTGCATAGCATTCAGAGCTAAATTCTCTTGCTCACCTTTCCCTCACGATTCTGGTATCCCTCTAACCACCTAGCTTCCGCAAACCACGTTTCTTACTCAGTCCTCCGCGAGGCTGAGTCGCCCCGGCGATTGTTGGATTTAAAAAGCCCGGTAGACGGTACCTGCCTGGGTCTAGAAGTATCTTCCTTCAGTAGCGAAACATCTCTCATCTGAAGGGCTTTGGTTCAAGCTCTGGGTCTGGTTCCAGAGTTCCCCAAACCTACTGCCTTGCCACCACTGGCAAAGTCACGGCAGAAAAAGGACTAGCAATCATGAAGCACTTAGTAGGAATTCGTGCATTCAAGCAAAAGAGTTTTCCCGGCCGCGCGGAACTGTTCTCCCGTCTGGCAGTGGGGCAGAACCCGTGGGCGATGGGAATCACCTGCTCCGATTCCCGCTACACGGCGGAGATGGTGATGAACGCCGACCCCGGCGACCTGTTCGTCCTGCGCAACGCGGGCAACATGCTCTTGCCATACACCGGTCCAAGCGAGCATCCCAGCTGTGGCGCATCTACTCTCGAGTATGCCGTCAACGTCCTGAAGGTTAACGACATCTTCGTGCTGGGGCACTACGGCTGCGGCGTAGTAAACGCGGCGCTGTCACGTCCTGCCTGTGTCAGTGCCAACAGGGCGCTCAGCTGCTGGGTCGATCAGACGCGGCACTCGGTGGTGGAGGCGTGGAACGGTCTTAGTGAACCTGAACAGAACGCCGTCTGGCGCGCGGCCTGTCGAGATCACGCCGTGCATCAGATGGAAAACGTCTTGACCCACCCGTGCGTCAAGGCGCGTGCTGAGGAGATCCGCGTTCAGACTTTGATTTTCGACCTCCTGCCCGGCGACGTCGAGGAGTACAACCCGACAACCGGCCTCTGGTCTGTCATCGGACCGGCGGAGGTGGTCGGCGATTGAGCACAGGCGAGTCCGTTGTTGATGAACCTCGTAGATGTCTCACGTTGAACGTTTAGGCCCTATGAGGGCGGCGCCATGCGCCGCCCTCATAGGTGAGGTTGTTTCTTCGATCACGGCTTTTATGTGCCGGCGAGACGTCGGCGGTCCCAGTGCTGCGTCGTTTCCGAACGAATTCCTCTTCGATAGGTTTACCTCAACACGAGGTTTCCTCAGCGTTGAGGAGTCGATTTCGGATCTCCGCCTTGAACGTTGTCAATCTTGCTCGAAGCCTGCTTCCAGCCGGCTTCGAATCGTCAGAGTATGTATTAGTAAATATAGTAGCATCGACCGTGAGCGGCAAGTCTGGACGTGACCTGCCTGTTGTATCAAGCGCGGAGCGGGCCGGTTGGGAGTTACCCGTCAGCAGCACCGCTCCATCCTTGAGAAGACGATTAGTTAACCCGGTCAGGCAGCTGCACGTCCGCCACTACCATTGGTGCCGCCCCAGGCGCGGACGTCGCTCGTCTGCCAGAGCAGGTCTTCCGGGTAGCTTCGCCCTGTTTCGATCAGGTGAAGCGCAACCAGGATCCGCCCTGTGATGCGGGTTCAGTTGCGTGTTGGTCATTTCGGCAGCTGGTGCCGAACCTCACTGGATGAAGGAGCGCTCGTCATCATGTCCTTCACGAGTTGTAGCCGGGTCATGTAATCAGGGCGGTGGAGGGCGACTCTTGTCTTGACGATGACCACCCGTTCGATACCGAACTGGTCAAGCGCAGCCATGATCGCCTGTCGATGCCATATCAGTGGCGATTGTCGGTGATCCCATCTCAGTTGCATGTTTGGTCCTTTCTGGATTGAGCGCTCCGAACTACTCTTTGCCTTCGGTGGCGCGGAAGAAGGCGTCTTCCAGGCGGTCCACGCCGTAGAAGAGCTCGTTGAAGTCCTCTTCGTACGCTTTGCCGTTGGTGGCCTGCTTGGCGCAACGCTCCTCGATCTCCTTCACGAGCCGTGCCAAGTTCTGGTCACCCGGGAGGTGGCGGGCGATTTTTTGCTTGACGTTGGTCAGCCGCTCGATCACTTCGACTCGCTTGTCGAGCTTCTTCTCCGATTCCGTGCCGCGACGCAAGTGCCAGACTCGATTCAGCTCGAGGTCGACAAGGCCCACAAGCCCGTAATCGTTCTGCGCTTTGGCTAAGGCGCGGTGGTTGTCGAGGTAACGAGAGACCTGGCGCAGGTGATCCTTGATCTGCTCACTGTCGCCAGCGTGGTCGTTGACGTTGCCTTCGAAGAACATTTGATCGCGGAACCGTATAAGCGACATGTCACGTTCTACCGGCTCCGCTTGCGGATTGGTCAGGAATCGCTCGACGAACGTGATGTGATTCTGGGGCAGATCGATGAATAGCTTGTCGGGTCCGCAGTCGTCGAACAGGTCGAGGTCGAGCTTCGCTTGTTGGAGGTGGAACAGGGCACGCGGGTTGCTTTTGGCGCGAACCTCGAGGTCTCCCTGTAATCGGGCTCGAAGGTTCTTGCTCGTATCCTTGTAGCCGAGCACAGTGTTCAGATCGTCCAGCGTTCGTTCGAACCGATTCAGGTGACTGACGACGTAGTCGCGGTGCCCGCGCGACAGCTCCTTCTCGACGTACGTCGCCTGGTTGTCTGCTTCAGCGACGGACTTCTGGACCACGCGGGAGTTCGGTTGCTGAGCCGCTTGTTTCTTCAGCTCCGCCAGTCGCGCTTGCGACTTCGCGTATGATTGCTTCGGATCCGGTTTCTCCGATTTCGATTCGCAGCCCACGCACGAGAGGAAGGCGGCGAGTAGGAGACCACCGATGAACAGCTTCTTCGTCATGAGATTCTCCACACAGGTTCTTGGAAAAAACACAGGACACTGCTGTGCAAAGCCTCCTGGATGACTTTGGCGCAGCGAGTGAGATTCATCCATCTAGACATCAGGTGCTGAGTAAACGCGTTGCACACGTCCTGTTTTGACCTCAGCGTGAGTCGGCCACCCGACCAGGATTTGGGTAGTATAGGGCGAAGGTATGAGCTGGGTTGGAGGGAGGGTTTAGATCACCTGGATGTCAAGCGCGATGCGATGTAATTCACCGTACCTGTGTGAGCTCTGAAAAAGAAATAGCCAGGAGTGCATTTTTACAGTGCGATGTATGTTTGTTTAAGGCAGGTAACATAGTTGATATGGCAGTGATCTTGGATGAACCATTGGTTAGCGCATACGATTACGACGGTGTACCTGCCGCTATGTCTTCCTGTTTGATGATAGTGGCGCTTGCATAGTGGAATCCGCGATTAACGATCTAAAATTCGTAGAGCGGTTCGGGCGAGGTGTCAGGTGGCTAAGCTATTACTGGTGGAAGACAATGAGAAGCTGGTAAATGCAGTGCGAAAGTGGCTAGCTGCTGATAGTCACGTTCTCGATGTTGCGCTGGATGGTGATCAGGCGCTGGAGCTGTTAGCCAATGGCAAGTATGATGTGTTGATTATGGACTGGACTATCCCAGGTCCATCTGGTCTTGAGGTTACGCAACGATTCCGAAATGAGGGCGGACAGACGCCGATCCTTTTCCTCACTGCGAAGGACACCGTATTGGATAAAACGGCTGGATTCCTGGCGGGAGCTGATGACTACCTGACAAAGCCTTTCGACATCAGGGAGCTGTCTCTTAGAATCAATGCGCTTCTCCGGCGTCCACCTGGTATTACCAGTGATGTGCTGAGAGTTAGCGACTTGATCCTCGACCAGCGTTCCATGCGCGTTATGAAGGGAGGCAAAGATCTGTATTTGCAGAAGTTGGAATATGCTCTTCTTCAATATTTCATGCGACATCCGGGAGAGGTATTTTCTCCAGAGGCGCTGATAGAAATGGTTTGGCCTACAGATGCAAAATGTTCGCTCACCAGTCTGCGTGTCTGCATCAAGAAGCTGCGTGACAAGATTGATACCGCCGATCAACCTTCTTTGATTGTAAATCTATCAGGGCGCGGCTATAGCTTAGGTTCCCCGGCGCTTCAATCGCGAAGCAAAACTCGAGACAACTCCGGCGCAGAGGAATAGGCGGCGGCTACATCGATAGGCAAATGAGATTCACAATAAACAAGCATGGAAAAATTCTGTCAGCTGCAGCAGAACTGCAGGACGAGGTTAGCGACCTGTCGATTCTTCGAGGATTTAACTTCTACACTCTGGTGGATGAGCGTGATTCGATGATGGCGCAGGATTTCATCGTTCAGGTCGTGAGCCAGCCCGACATCCTCTCTTGTCACCTGCGTCTTCATTTGAATGAAGGGGAAAAGAGCAGTTCACAGGTCTGCTTCGGCATGCCGTCGGCGGATAGGGAAACTGTTCATCTCTCGTTGAGGGAGAAGGGAGATACCGTCAACTATAGAGACTTATAGGAAAAAACTTGATGATGCCAAAGATCGTCTCAGAAGGTTTTTTCAGCAGATGCCCGTCGCAGTTCTAATTGTCAACGGTTCCGGTGTGGTGCAGGCTGTTAATTCGTCTGCGGAACGCCTGTTTGGCTGTGCTTCTGGCGAGCTTTCCGGTAAGTCGGCAGGCGATCTCTTCCTCGAAGGAGCCCCCGAGTTCAAATCGCAAGAAACGATGGACACGGCTCAGTCAGCGATGTTAAGAATCACAGCTCGCCGTCAAACGCAACCAGTTGCGTAGCGCGATACGAGAGGTGATAGTAGAGAGGCGACGATCTCAAAGGTCGGAGTCGCCGCTCTGGCGACTCCCCTCTGAGATGCAGTGGGCGACAGCCTTCACGGGTGTCGCGTCTGCCGATTACAGGCGGGCGATCCCTCTATTGGTTAGCGCTTCTCGCCAGGGCTCGTCCGGTTACTTCGTAGCCGGCGGCCGCTTCCAGTACTTCGCGTCCACCTTCACGGCGAAGAAGGGGTGCGTCAGACCGTCGATTTGCACCCACAAGATGAACGGCTTGTTGAGCTGGTACGTCACGGGAAGCTGGCCGATGCCGCGCGTCGCCCCGAAGGTGAACCCTTCCTTGACGCTGAATCCGTGCTCGTCGAGCTGCACCTTCGTCTGCGCGAGAGCGGTCGTGATCGTCGCGCCGCCTCCCGCCATGCCCTTGAGCCACTCCAGGTCGGTGGTGCGGTCCATGTCGATCATGGGCAGGATCAGCTCGTTGTAGTTCGTCTTGTCCGGCTTGTCGCTCGTCGTCGGGGTCAGGTCGCGGGCCTGCTTGAGCGTGTTGAACCCTTCGTCCTTGCCGTCCCATGCGGCGACGAACACCTTGAACTTGTCGCTCTTGTAGATCTGGACGACCGGTTCCGCGTTACCCGGGATGTTGTAGAACTCCACCGCCTTCAGGGCGACGCCGTCGAGTTCCTTCTTATCGGGGTCCTTGAACTTGACCGCCTTGCCGGCCCACTTGCCCTCGACGCTGAGCACCGAGGCTGCGCCGAAGTCCCCGCGGCCGAACTTCGGCAGCTTGATGGTGAGGCCGTGCTTCTGGAGGAAGGCGTTGATCACCTTCTCGTCGTCGGACGCGACCGCCTCGAGCATGGAGGCCGGCAGGTTGGCGACCTCGCGGCCGAGCCCGATGTAGTCGCGCACGAACTCACGCTGCAGCGTGTTGGTGGCCTTCCAGTCCTTGACCGGCACGAAGCCCTTGGCCGATTCGAACGCCTTGGCCATGCCATACACGCTGGGCGCGGGAGCCTCCGGCTTGGGGGGCTGCGCGTTGGAGGCGCCGAGCATTGCCAGACCGGCGGCCGCGAACGTCAATACGCCGACGAGCAGGAACCTGGACTTAAACATGGTACGTTTCCTTGTGGTGACGAGGTCGAGACCGCAGATGGCAGGTATATTGTGCCATTGCGTACAGCGCGGATATGACGCGCCATCTCGCCTCTTGTCATAGGACGGACCTTCGCCAATCGAAGGTCTCAAAAACTATCACGCCAGGGACTCTTCACGATTGGACGGCAACTGCTGACCCACGAACGTGGAATGCGGAGAGAAGTGTTGTTGCCGGAAGTGATTGTTGTTGCCTTGTGTACCGACTGTGGAGAGGCTCTTGCGTGATTATTCGACCGTAGCTAAACAAGTAGCCAATCTCAACTGATTAGTAACGGGGCAATATTCGCTGAAACTATTACCAAGACCGGTTTGATGCCATTTTTATCGCGATGTGGTTAAGCACAGTTGAAACATAGTATCCAAATCATTAGCAGATTGCGAAATATCGTATGGAGAACCTAATCACTCCTGTGTTCAGTTTGCATAGCAATACCTGGCAAGTTCATCGAATTCATGGTGACTTTTGGATCTTCGGATGCCGTTATCACAACATACGCCTATCGCTCAGGGTCTTATTCAGCATGCTCACTCTGCGACCCTTGCTAGCCAAAGGTTTTCCAATATTGAACTGCATATAAGTGAGTTATTCTTTTTCATGCATTGGGTATCAAGCAGTTGGTTCCCAAAACCGTGAATGGTTGTGCCATCAGAATCAGAAAACGCGAACGGACCGGCGGATCATGCGCAAATGGGGTCCGACGGGAATAGAGAATCACCGCAGGCTGATTCTCTGGATCTTTTGGACCTTGATGAGGGGTCTGGTGATGGTGCCGAGCGGGTGGAAGAGCACGACTGGGTACCTGCTAAAGCGACGGTAGTGTCCGCTTTGCAAAACGAGCCTGTCACCACCACTTTGCTCAAAGGTGAAGAGAGCACGGTAACCTTGAAAGTTGATTCCACCGTCAGAAATCTTCAGGAGGCTGAGGGTCCGGAGTCATTTGCCATAAGTGTAAGCGATGAGCCGGTCATTGGTGAGCTTTTCGCAGAACAGTTCAAGATCGAGTCGCTGCTCGGCAAGGGCGGCATGAGCAAGGTCTACAAAGCGGAAGATCGAAAGTTATCTCGAACCGTGGCAATTAAGACACTTCATTCGCACTTGTTGGAACAGGATGAGAGTGTTAAACGCTTCAAGAGAGAAGCGAGCTCGGTTGCCGGTCTGGAGCATGATTGCATCGTGCGGGTCTACGAATGGGACGTTAGCAAGGGTGGAACCCCATACATCGTCATGCAGTATCTGGAAGGGATAACCCTCAATTCTCTGATTGAGCAGGTAGGGAAGCTTTCGTACGAGAGATCTATTCCGATTTTCCTGCAGATTGCCGAAGCATTTGACCACGCCCACACGAAAGGGGTAATCCATCGCGATCTAAAACCGAGCAATGTCGTCCTGCGCAACAAGGACGCCAATGAGGACACAGTCTGCATCGTCGATTTCGGGCTGGCGAAATTCCTTCCACACTCGAACAAAACCTCCGCCAGTCTGTCTGCCACCGGCGACATTTTCGGAAGTCCTCCGTATATGAGTCCTGAGCAATGCCGGGGCACGAAGATCGATGCGCGCAGCGATATCTATTCGATGGGATGCCTGATGTACGAGGTCTTGACCGGGACGCCGCCGTTGGTAGGTGAGTCTGCTATAGCGACTGTAATGATGCAGGTTTCTGACGTTCCCGTCGGGTTGAACAACTACGCGAATGTGCCACCAACTTTGGAGTCATTGATTCTGCGTATGCTCGAGAAAGATCCTGACAAGCGTCCTCAGTCAATGAGCGAAGTAGTGGGAGCGTTGAAGCATTTTCAACAGCTGCAGGCCAGTGGTTTGGAATTCAAACCGACGGGACTAACCGTTCAATTCCATCATAGAGTCGCCCGACATAAGAATCTCTTTTTGATTGTGTTGGGGATATTCGTTGTGGTCGCCGCCACTATATCATTCTTCTTCTATAACACGTGGGTAGATAGTCGGGCTGACACGCGAGCAGCACTCCTCGTCTTGATGAGCCTGATCGGTATTCTGGTTGGTTGGTCTTTACTCAAGCTCTACGTACTCAACAAGCGGATGCAAGTACAAGAGCTTGATCTGGTTATTCCGGGATTGCGTTGGACCGAGGAGGAGCACGAAAAGGTGCCGATCACCGAAGATCTACGTCAGGAGGCCGATGCTGTCGTGACGGCGCTTGCTAGTGGTACTGCAAATGATACTGGCGCAGAACTCGATCGATTGCGCAGTACATTTGATACGATTTTGCACGGAAGACAGTTTGATGATGCCGAGCATCGCCTGAACCATGCGATTGAGGTTCTTCACAAGAAAGGTGAGGACAAAACCGAGCGCGTTTTTCTGCTGAAAGAGCTGCTTGGCGACGTTAACTTCCTGAAAGGCAACTATGCTCGTTCGGAAGGATTGTATCGAGAGGCGGCCTATCATCGCGAGGGAGCACGAACGGATACGCGGGCTATAGAGCTTAAGCTTGCCGACAGTCTCTACCGGCAGTCGAGGTTCTCCGATGCGCAGACTCTCTACAGTGCTTGCTTGTTTGCGGCTAACCGACTGGGAGTGCAACGAGACAAGTCATATGCGCTCCAGCTCAGCCGT
Source organism: uncultured Candidatus Obscuribacterales bacterium (assembly GCA_964541355.1). Lineage (GTDB taxonomy): Bacteria > Cyanobacteriota > Vampirovibrionia > Obscuribacterales > Obscuribacteraceae > JADYXR01. The sequence goes on along the minus strand of CAZISK010000024.1, from coordinate 185 downwards.
CTTGGCGATTGTTATTTGCACATGGGCAGCTTCCGGCAGGCGGAAGAACAGTATGCCAGTGCGATGACGCTCTGGAAAGAGCTGTCTGTGCCGACTAACAAGAATCTCGCCTATATCAAGTATGCATACACGATGGCTAAGCGCTTTATGCCGATGAGGGCGGATAACACCTTTGCGCTTGCGGT
>CAZISK010000023.1:0-20523 GCA_964541355.1 uncultured Candidatus Obscuribacterales bacterium | reverse complement strand
ATCCAGACCTTCAATTCTTCTTTGAAGGAGTGATGAAGAGCGTATTCGTTGTCGGTAGAACCTTGGATCTGAAAGATACGTTCTGCGGCGGAGACCATTCTTCTCAATCTCAAATGCATGTATGCCAAGATTCCATGCTGCCCTTCCAAGCTCACATAGCTCACACTTTTGTCAGCAGATGAAAGTCCGTCGATCGCGATCCGGCATTTGTCCCACTCGTCCTGGAACTTAAGAAAACATTCTTGCTCTGATTCAGTACGAAGTTTGGACTTGAGTGCCGTGAACAATACGCTGATGCTGTTCTTCACGGCGTTCAACGCTTCCTCATTGGAATGATTGGAAGTAGCAATTATCGATGCCGTGCCGCGAAGACCAGTCGAGTAAATGGAAAGCACCAGAACCTTGGACTCACCGATCCGAATCTCATCGTCAATCGACTTCTCGGCTCTTTCCAGGTTACTTAGGAGAACAGCAATGAACACCAATTGGAAAACCAGTGGTATTGCAATTAGCACCAGACCCTTTTTGATCACTCGCATTTGATTTAAGCAATTGGGTCAGACTATCTGGGGAACAACCTGGCAAAGTATAGCTGATGCTACGGCGCTTGCATACTACGGCGATTTTGGCTTTTCAACGGTTGAACAACGGCCATCACGAATTACCTTCGCCTTCGTTCTCCACTTTTGCGCTTCGCTTGCCATTCCAGACTTTTCTAAGAGCGCAGCCAAGCCGCACATATCATCTTCCACCAAAATGGCACAATCATTGTCCAGGCGAGGACTAGACGCCGATTGAGCCGAACCATGCTCAGGGAAGTAACGTTGCAAGTCACTCTTGTACAGTTGCTCAGCCTTGGCGTACTCCAGATTCCTGGCGTAGAATGCGGCGAAGGAATGCAAGACATCTCTATAATCTTTTGATTTCAAGCCGAACAGACGCTCCGCTTCAAGAAGCGTGTCGGACCAGGCCAGCTCCGCGAACTTGCGATTCAAAGTCTTTTCGTGCGCCTTCGTCAAATTGAGAATTGCTTGGAATCTCAGTCTTTCAAGTCTGTCCTTTCCCTGCTCTTTTGAAAGTGTGGTAGGAGCTGCAGGAGGCACCTCGTTGGCATTCCCTCCTTTGGGACGTCGGACCCGGTCAGCCGTATTCATGCCGTTAGTATCGGACTGTTCTGCCGCAAAAGAGCTACTTTCAACAACTCCATAGTAAGAGAGCACCAGTAGCACGGGAAGAAGAAATCGTACTGCGGGTCGGCAGATCGGATGAATAGATCGAAATGAATTCAACATGGATTCTGGAAGGCAAACATATGACAACACTCTACCAATATACGGTTTTGTAGTCGGTAGGACACATCTGTGATCTGTGGCAAGTGCCTTATACCGTTTTTGCCTCTGATCATAATGTGTTCACGATCGTCCCATACAATTGAGCGCCACGAAGTAACTGCACCAAGCACAGTCTACCCACAACTACGAACATTTGAACCTGCATCAAGGCTTCAAATTATTGCATTCCCTGGCAGCGGACCCATACTGGAAACTGAGGGCAGATGTGAGCGAAACATCAGAAGTACGGAATCACTCAGCCGAGGCAGGCGCTCCAAAACCACGGCCGGTTGGATTTGACTGGGCGGCACAAAATCCTCAGGATCTAAAAACTCTCTTTCAAAATCAACGAGATACTTCGCTCAAGGAGACTGCTTCCGAGCTCGAATTCGGACCGGCTCCATACGAAAGCAAAAATGCCGACATACAGCAAAAACAGCAAGAGAAAAGCTCGTGGCTTGAATTCGATAGGACGCCGTACAATGATAATGTAGCTGCTTCTATTCTTGGTACCAGCAAAACTTCGAGCAATCAGCTTGGAGCAACGACCATGACGAACAATCGGACACAAGTCTGAGACCCGGAGCGAGTATGTTCACAGGTTGTTCAACATTGCGACATAAACTATGAATCAGCACTGAGGGGGGAGATGGAAGATATGCACAGCTCATCTTTGGCTATAAACAACAAGAAATTCATTCAATCTGCAGCTATCGATCGCTCGAGTGTTCAACTGATGCGTCGTTCTTTCAGGCTCTCGAATTCCATAAGGGAATTCACCGATAGTTTGATTTACTCTGACAGAGTCCCGTCCGAAGAAAATTTCGCCATCGTGTTCATGATCTTGAGAGCAGAGGGTTTTAGCATCGAGGATATAGTAGACCGTGTCAACTTACAGCTCAGCGAAAACTTTGTTTCGTCGAGGATGGTCTTGGAGGACAATCTACTCGGCGTTGTGAATTCAGAAGGAAGATTCATTTTTAAATTTCGAGTCCCAAGCGACAGGCGAAAGCCTTGTGAACAGGCGACATTGCCATCCCAACTACTTATGAGCGTACCGCCAACCAAGCTAGAGCCACCGCTCATGGTGACGGCAGCAATTGCATGATGGTGCACATCTTGTTGTTTTTTTGGAAAGACTGTAATGAGTAGACTACACGCAAGATCTGCAACAATATATATTGGGCGAATTTGCTGCGTTCTGGCGCTATGGTCGCTGTTTGGCTGCTCGAGCGAATCTTCAGATCAACAACTTGGTACGAATGGACCAGGCGTACGCAAGAGCGCGTTGAGAACTCCCGACCTGTTTCCCACAGAAAACGAAAAGTTTGTCGATTTCTATCCGCGTCCGCCAAAGCCACCTGAAAAGCCCGTAACAATGGAAAACGGAATCAAGTATCAGGATCTTGAACAAGGTTTTGGTCTAAGCCCATCCAATGATCACATGGTGATAGTTCACTGTACGGGATACTTGCCAAACGGGACCAAATTCGAGTCTTCGCGCGATAATGGCATTCCATTTATTTTCACAGTTGGACGAGGTCAGGCTATTGCTGGCATTGAGCAAGGAATCATGGGAATGAAAGTAGGCGGGAAGAGAAAACTGACTATTCCACCTTCACTCGGATACGGAAGCAAGGGTCGTGGCAAAGTTCCTCCCAATGCGACAGTAACATTCGAGGTCGAATTGTTGAGCAGCGATCAATAGTACAAACGGTCTGTACCACAAGGATTCGGAGTCACCACCTCCTTATCTTATGCCATCAAAGACGGTGGCTGTTCACATTTTGTTCAAAATTGCCCGATATAGTACGACAGTCAATTTGTGCCGATGAAATAAATTCGTCTACACACAAATGACGGCACCATGTGATCAAATAGGCTGCTGCTCGATGAATTGGTATTGGACCGAAAGGTGTTAACAAAGTCAGGATCTCGATTTACTAATGAACAATCCAAAAGTGAATTCCGTTGATAAAGTGAAGCAAATCACCCTTCGTAAAATGCTTCGCGATTCCTTGAAAAGATCATTTCATTGGTGCAAATTTGAAATAAGCAACTCAATCACCGTAACGACATTCGTTTTTCTGCTGATCTACATCGTCGCGAGTTCAATGAATTTACCGGCTGCCGCGAAGCTGAGTCAAAATGCTCAGAATTTTTCTATCCGCGGTCTTATGGACGGTGCTTACAACAGCGGCAAATTCAATCCAATGACCAAAGGCGGAGAGAGAGGCACAGCACCATTCCCGCACCCTGACCTGTATGCGGCTCAGAGCGCGGTAAGTCCGGCGCAGATGGAAAACAACACCCCGCAACTGATGGGTTCACATGCCCCGCAGATGTCGTCTCAAAACACCAATCCAAGACAGATTGATCCATCGAAGTTTCCTAAAGGAAATAAGATGGAGTATGCAGATGGTGGCAGTAAGCAGGGTGGTCCTTGCTGTGGAGACCCAGGATGTACGAGCGGATTTACTACAGAGTATTTTGAGAAGAATTGTGAGCTTGATGGCAGTAAGGACCAAGGGCGGCCGCTTACAGACAAATACAGAGAGCTTCCATACAAAAAGAAAACCACCGAACTTAACAGCCCTGCTGCATACGATCATGGACGCCAGACAATGGACATGAACAAGGGAACACCAAACGAGATTTCACTGGCCGAAAGAGCAAAGATCGACCTGAATCGGACGCAGCTTATGGATGACTTAAAAGCCAATCCATTGAGCAATTTCACGGGTGCTCAGTCAGGATTGACTGGTGCAGCGGAAGGCGCTTCTGAGGCTGTTTCCGACAGCTTCGATCCAACCTGGTTTCAAATGCTGGACCTGTCAAGGACATCATTGATAAATGTTGGGAACGAAGCGTCAGGTTCTCAGTGCAGCGCCAGCAAACCTGTAAAAACTCATGCTAATGCCGTCTACCTCGTGCAAAAGGCATACTCAGAAATCTACATTCCGGTGGCCATATTGTTGTTGTTACCAGGGGCGGTGATAACCCAGACGAAGGGGTTGGTGAGTTTCGGAATACTTCACAGCACCAATGATGAGGATACAGTCAGCCCATTTGTAGGAATTTTGCGAGCGATCATCGCTATATTTCTTATTCCCTGTGCTCAGCTTATTGTGAGTTATTCCATCGACATCGGCAATTCCACCCAGTACGAGGTTTCGCGTCATATCAATTACGGAAATCTATTTAGCTACGGCGACGAACAAGTATTTCGCGCACCACTAAACAGTTTTCCCGGTTCAATCGTGCCTCCACCAGCAGTGCTAGGTAAAATGTCGCAAGGATCAGAAAAAGCGGCTAAACTTCTGAATCAGAGCCCCGCCTCCATAATGCTACAAATGTTGGCCAATTCGATGATACAGTCGGCAGCTATTGGTCTGGTTATTCTGTGTGCATTTCAAATAACAATGGACTGCTATCTATTGTTGATGGGACCCATAGCTGCTGCATTTTATGCATGGCCTGGTTCCACAGGATCATTATTCACAAAAGTATTCGCCAATTGGGTCGATGCGGTTATCAACGTGTCGCTGTGGCGTTTTTGGTGGTGCGTAGTGCTTCTTTGCATGGATACGCGGCTCGGTTGGCTGGGTTCACAGCTCGAGATTTACTCCTTGTGGGAGCTTCTGATGTTCATTTCTTTCCTCGTAATCATGACTTATGTGCCGTTTAATCCGTTCGATTTTAAACCTGGTGACATGGTTCAGCAAATCATGGCAAAGGCAGAGGAAGCTGTCCAGGAGGCGAGCAACAAGAAAGGTAGTTAGCTGCAGAATGACAGAGTACCGATGGGGCAAAAAGTGATGATCTCTACATTGAAAAGACGATTCGAGACGACAGTCCTTATAGGGATTCTTCTCTGCTTGATTGGCTCCCGGGTTGAGGCTTCTCCGAGTTCAGGATTCTCGCAAAACATTCCGGGCTTTAAAGCGCTGCAAGACAATGTTAGCTTGCACAACGGCAAATGCGGACCCGATGGCAAGCCAGATAAGACGAACCCTACATTCACCAATGTCGACAACAAATTAGGTGGTGATCTGACACCTGGAGGAACGGACCAGGGCGTTCCCAACTCAACGGCCATGGGAGGATCGAGTGAAGTTGGCATGAGAGCACCCGACAATTTTCCACAGAGGCCTTACAGTGGTCCTCAGGCAGTTTCCGATAAAATGAAGCAGCTATACCGCAACAACCAGAAGTCCTTTGGTGACCCTACCACCGGTGCCTACGCGGCCGTATCAGCTGAAATCGCAGGACAAAGTGCTGCCAACGCAGAACGACCGCTCGCTAACGCCATGCAAGCGCAAGGACAGGCAATGGGTGCAGCCACAGCAGCTGCCGATGTCGCTGGAGAGATTGGACATGAAATGGCAGATACCGCCATAGAATATGTCGCTACTTACTTGACCAATTTCACTGTAGCTGACGGCAGTAAATGGAACAAGATTCGCGATCAGATCTTTGTGCCGATTGGGATACTCCTATTGCTTCCTGGTGCGGTTCTCTCACAAACCAGAGCAATCATGGCGTCCGGCAATCCGGTTCTTGGTCAAGTCAATCCGTTCGACGGCATATTGCGCTCGTTGGTTGGCATCTTTTTGCTTCCTGGAACTTATCTTGTTTGTAACTATGGAATTGACCTTGCCAACTCATTCACGTACACAATTTCAGATGAATACAGCAGGTTATTTGGCTCTGACATGTACAGGGACGCCATTTGCCATGAGATAAAAGCGATGCCTTGGAGGCTTCCGCAGGAGAATCGCAATACAATAGACATCCCGGTATCGTCCATGGGTATCATTCTATTGGGCAACCATCCAGCGTTTGCACAATTGGAAGCAGATCTGATCGCGGTCAAGATTTATGATCCATGTGCCGGAATCTACATTGTTCCGCCTGATCGCGCCAACGAGGCGGTACCAGCTGCAGTGATGGCAGCAAGGATGGCAGCCAACAGCAGCAATGCTGCATTGGTCACATCCTGGAGTATTCTCTGCGCATTCCAGATGGCTTATCTCTATTATCTTTGGTGTGTCGGTCCCGTAGTAGCGGGACTTTGGGTCTGGCCGATGAAACACTTGAGAGATGCATTACCTAGTTGGATTGAAGGCGTCATAAGCGTATGTTTCTGGTCCTTCTTCTGGAACACGGTTGTTCTATTGATTGCGTGTTTTAGGGGAGTTGACGAAACAGGTACAATCATAATGCTGGCACTCAACACACTCGCCAACATATCTGTCAAATTCGCCTTCGACTTCGCTGGTCTTGTACGCGCCGCCGGCGGCGAAGCAATGAAGCTTGGCGACAAGATGGCCAAGGCCATCGAAAGTGCAAAAGGAAAAGGTGGTGGTGGCGGCGGTGGCGGTGGCGGCGGCGGCGGCGGCGGCGGCGGTGGCGGCGGTGGCGGTGGCGGTGGCGGCCAAGGTGGCGGCGGTGGTGGCAGCGGCGGTGGCGGTCAAGGCCAAGGTGGTGGTGACACCAGTCAAGGTGGCACTGGTGGCAGGCAGCCGCTTCATCTAACTACAAATTCCCCTGGCTCGCAACAGTCATTAGACTCACTATCGGCAACAAGCGGTTCATCAGCTATTTCATCTACACAAAATTCCTCAGCAGGGTCCGGCTCTACGTTTGCACCTAGTAATGGTAGTTCTGGTCCCTTAGTGTCTCCAAAGAATTCAGGTCCGCCTCCTTTACATAGCAAGGGCGTCGAAGCAAAAAGCGGTTCCAATCCATCAGATGCATCAAATGCACTAGACCCCAACAACACCACCAGCAACTCGAGCGATGCACCAATAGTGATTTCCGCATCGAATTCATCAAGACAGCTCGCTACATCGAATAACATGAAGACGGACTCTGGATCGGATGCCGCGAATGCACTCAATCTCCTGTTCGCCAGGGCCTCATCGGAAAAGAGTGATGGCACTCAACAGAAGGCTCATACGGTGCAAGGAAAGCCTGGACGGGCGGACGGAACACCTCAAACTGCCGGGGCAGAGAGTCATCTTTCTTCAAACAGCCAGGACGTCGCTATTGATACTGCTAGTTCTAGCGAGAACGCTGACAGCCAGAACCCTGGGATAGCATCTACTACTGCAAGCGAAGTGTTCAGAAACAGTCTCGCGGTTGCATCAGCGTCTTCTGCGACAAGCACAATGAGCGAACAGGAGGCCACATCCGCATCACCAGCAACGACCGCAATGAGCAGACACGCGGCTACATCCGAACCGGCGACAAGTACCATGAGCAGTCACACCTCCACATCACAATCACCTGCTACAAGCGTATTGAGCAGACACGCAACCACATCACCATCTCATACGACCGGCGCTTCGAGCGGGCACGCAGCGACATCTCCAGAAACGGCGGCGAGTACTATGAGCAGACACGCGGCTGTGTCTCCAGATTCAGCGACAAGTGTTATGAGCAGACACGAAGCCATCTCACCAGCACATGCAAGCGTATTGAGCAGACACGCAGCTGTGTCTCCAGAATCGGCGACAAGTGCCATGAGCAGACATGCAGCCACCTCACCATCACCTGCGACAAGCGTACTGAGCAGGCACGCGGCTGAGTCTCCTGAATCGGCGACAAGTACAATGAGCGGACACGCGACTACATCAAGCCTAACCGCGACAAGCGCAACGGCACTCAGCAGACATTCGGCCATCAACACATCGCCCGCGGAAAGCGCGATGGCACAGGGCAGTCTGGGTCGATCAACTCCAGGTTACTCATCACCTACCTATCTCAGGACAGGGTCGGAACCGCATGGAAGTAATTCGCCATCCCAAGTCACCTCAATCCAGCCCTCAAGTCACATCACGGATTTCTCTCCGAATTCAACTGCGCAGCCACACCCACTTCTCAGGACGGCTGACGGCGGCGCTAATCCGGTTGCTGGGCTGCCGCCCGCCTCGCATTCAGCAAATCATTCAGAAGCTCATCGCCAGCCGGCTATAGCAAAATCGATCGCCCAACATCAAGCGATCAACGAACCGCGCAGCTTGTATAGACTAACCAACTCCATGTCGCCCCACGTATCGGCACTGTCACCGCAGGCGGCATCGAGCTCTGATAGCCTCCATCAACATGGAAGCGCCGCGTCAAACCGCATCTCCGATTCAATAGCGCACACACCATCTTTCTACCGAGTAAACTCCGAATCGGTCAATGTGGGCAGGCAGCCAGTCACCCCAGATCTTTCTTCTAGACAGTCGAGGGAAGCGAACGCCAGTATTCCCGTGCCTGGAGAGCCAGTTGCAGTAGCGTTTGCACGAAATTTGATTGATGACGGCGGTAACCAGCAAAGCCCCAGCGGAGTATCACACATGCAGCCAGTATCTATGTTCAACAATAATAATTTACCCTCAAAGAAAACCGAAGAACCCACAAATGGTGCCCAAGCTGATAATGCGCAGGTAGAGCGACAGCAGCGTTTGGACTTCGGCGATTACGCCCGAACTTCCGAACAACCTGATGCAATCATCCGCGATGCAGCGGGAGCTGGAAGCGCAGAAGCAAGAGCATCGCATGTGGAAAACTCAAATACCATTAGCGGTACCACCGATCAAGTCTCTCGCAATCAGGCGAAGTTCTATTCCTTGCCACAGGAACCCACAGAGACCGTATTCCATCGAGACTTTCGCGAGCCGGAACAAAAACTCTATAGCAACAATGATCACTCTCAATCTCCTGGACTGTACGCTCCCGGATACAACCAGGACTCGCGTCAAATTTCATTTCCACCAAACCGTTTGCATCGATTCAACTTCAATCGTCCCCGTCAATTGTCGGAATTCGATTTTTCAGAAGACGGACTGACTAAAGCGACGAATCAGATAAATCAGAGTTGGGAACCAGACGCTGGCACAAATGCGATCGGAGACACTACCATGCGACCTCAATTGGATAGCCTCGTGTACAAAACAAGTAGGAATGGGGTTTCTTCGCAAGGCAACCCGACGAATGAGGTTCTAGAAATATTGACAAACCCAGATATGGAAAACGAAGCTCAATTGGAAGATTGATGGGCAAAACTGATGATGCCACAGAAAAAAGGTCTGGCAGCTGACGACCTCTTATGGATAAAACCAAAGTGCTAATAGTCAAGCTTAGCTCAACATTAAACTGGCTGGGCACTAGCGTGATTGGACAAACTCCTATCGATCGTGGCATAAAGAGAATGTTGAGCCCTCAGATCGATCAAGATATGACCAACATTCTCGTAATCGAAGACAATCTGGACCTGGCCCAGTCACTAAAGAGCTTTCTCAAAAAGCAGAACTACTCAGTAGAACTGGCGCACAACGGCGACTTGGGATTGGAATGTTTGCTTCAGTTTAACTTCGAGCTGGCCATCATCGACTGGAATCTGCCCGGAAAGGAAGGACCTGAAGTCTGCCGAGAGTACAGAGCAAAAGGTGGAAATACGCCAATCCTGATGCTCACCGGGCGCAGAGAGGCGGCTGAGATTGAAAGCGGTCTTGATTCAGGTGCAGACGATTATCTTACAAAACCGTTCGATCTGAGAGTATTGAACGCGAGAGTGCGAGCCCTTCTCAGGAGAACCCCGCAGATTCGCGAAGATACACTTCGCCTGGGGAGTCTCGAAATCAACCGAACCACGAGAGAACTCATTAACAATGGCGAAGAGATTTATCTGCAACCGAAGGAATTCGCCGTATTTGAGCTACTGATGAGACATAAGGGGCAAGTCCTCAGTTCTGAAGCATTGCTGGACCGCGTCTGGACCACAGAATCAGAAAGCGGTGTCGATACGGTAAGAACAGTTATCAAGAAGCTGCGTCAGAAGCTCGCGGTTGTTCCCGAGGTTCGCATTCGCACGGTATACGCTTCTGGTTATCGATTGGAATTGGATTGATTGAGCTTTCGATGCAAAACACCATCTGCGGTATTGCGGACTGAGATAAAGAAGGCTCAGCTTGCCATCCGTAGAAGAGGGCATGACGTCGGCGAACACGCTTCGGACTGCCATTCCGCGCGCGCAAGACATTAGTCTTTGCTTTGCTTGACCGCAACCCAAAAACAACTACCAGCACCTGGTTTGCAATCTACACCAATCCGGCCTCCGTGGGCATCAATGATTGATTTACACATATACAATCCCAGACCGGTACTTGGAATAGTCGAGTCCTGGCTCTGCGCAATTTTCTGAAAGCGATGGAACAATCGCTTCCGTTCATCAATAGCAACGCCAGGTCCTTCGTCGGTAATTTTGATCTTTACCCATCCTTCCTCACTGCCATCTACAGTAATGGCCACGTGGCTTCCAATAGGAGAAAACTTGATAGCATTTGTAAGAAGATTCACAATAACATTCTCGAACCAGACATCATCGACGTCGACATCGAGGCAAGTGCCTGGTCCGACAATTGTGATTGAAATGTTTTTCTCTTCGGCAAGTTTCTCAACTAGTTGGACTGATCTTGCAAGAATTGGACTCAATGGTATTTCATCGATAGAAAGCAATTCTCGACAGCGATCTAGTTTTTCAAGATCCAATACGCGATTGATAAGATTGAGCAGATGCTCGGTGTTTCTGTTCATCAGTTCGAGTTCATGCTTAATGTCGACCGGTATCGTGTCGAATTGATCAGCTATCGTTGCCAACGAGCACTTTAACGTGCTCAGCGGTGTCCTCATATCATGGGTAAGCATCGAGATCATGTCGCGCTTGTTGATCCGACTACGATTTCTGCACCGTCGAGCGGAACCATCAGGCACGCCGAAGTCCGCCTGGCCACCAGGTAGGTGATTCAGGGTAAGTGTCATCCGTCAATACTCCCAGCAACTAAAGCTCAGCGTGTATACAGTACGCTTTGAATGTTGCGACACTATTGAAATTGCTTCTGGGCAGATTAAATCCTGTCAGACCTCAATCTTGTACCCTAGCCCGTATACGGACTTTAATGACTCGCTGGCCTCTTTCGATATTTCAGCAATCCGGGAGCGCAAACGCGTCATGTGACAGCGTATATTATCAGGCGACGAATCTGAATCAGACGGCCAGACCCGTTCCATAATGGCACTACCACTGAATGTTTGCCCTGGATGGCGCATTAACAACTCCAGAATAGCCAGCTCCTTGCGGGTAAGCGTAACCTTCTCTCCGGCTACTGCGACTGCGCCCGTGCTCAGGTTGAGCTCAATAGCGCCAACACTGAGTACACTTGCTTCATAAGTTTGCGGTCTGCGTAGCAGGCATCTGAGCCGCGCATGCAACTCTGCCAGCTGTAGCGGTTTCGAAATAAAGTCATCGGCGCCTGAATCAAGTCCTTCTACAAGATCAGCCGTTTTCTTCTTACCGGTGATCATTAATACAGGCGTCAAACCGCCACCACGCCGGAACTCGCTACAGATCTCAGGACCACACTTACCAGGCAACTGCCAATCAATAATAGCAGCATCGTACTGCTCGATTTTCAACAACTTTAGTCCATAGTCACCATCGGCAGTGTGATCGACATGGTGAGATTCCGACTCAAGCGATGACTTAACCAGGTGAGCAAATATCAAGTCGTCTTCGATCAGGAGCAGCTTTGCCATGTCTAATTCCTCTACGCTGCTTATACCGCAGACGCTTAATTCTTAAGCGATGGGCTGGTCGCCTCAATTTCGACAGCATCGGTTAAGAAGTTGTCGAATAGAATACAATAACAAGACTCCGACTGCTACACGCATTGTCACCCCTACATCACCGACCTGATTGCCGAGGCTTTATGGTACATCCGCCAACAAATTCGGTAGAGTACCTTTCTGTTTAACAATGGCATAGTGGGCAATGAATGTCCCTCAGGGAATAAGGGGTGTATGCCAGCGACGAGTTTCAAGAAGTGCCGGATACGAACAGCCCCCCATGTCAAGACTGTGGTCGACCTCTGCAACAGGCGGCCTCGGACAGTATCAAACAATGGGTTTCCGCCTGCCGTTGTAATGAAAACAGATCAAGGGAGCGCCGTACAGAGCCAATCGAGACCTGCGCGTTTTGTAAGAAGCGTATTGCTAACGGAAAACCAGGATCTGTAACTCAATGGGTTTTTGGAAACGACAGTTGCTGTTGCAGCATCGATGTTTCCCACGCGGCTACGACGAACACTGACATCGAGTCTGCATCAGAAGCTTCGAGGGACGAACAGACCGTTGAGGAGCCCGAAATGGACCTCGATCCGGACAATTTTCCCCGAGATAGATACAAACCGATAGTAGAAATTGGAAGAGGGGCGGCAGGAATAGTTTATTTATGCAGGGATCGGCTGCTTCATAAGAAAGTTGCAGTAAAAGTCCTCAGAGCGGTCACGGCAGAGCAACTTGTAAATTTTCAGCTAGAAGCAAAAGCGACGAGTCAATTGAAGCACCCTTCTGTTGTAGGGATAATGGATTTTGGCTGCACCGCCAGCGGTGCCCCTTATATGGTGTTGGAGTATGCCAGAGGAATCAATCTGGAGCAATACATCCATACTCATGGACCGCTACCCTGGGAGCAGGCTTTAAGCGTGTTTGTTGCCGTTGCAGATGCGCTTGGCGCTGCGCACAAAAGAGGCATTTTTCATCGAGATCTAAAGAGTTCGAACATCCTGATTATCAGCAGCAGTAACTACGAACAGGAAGTGAGACTTATAGATTTTGGGGTCGCGGCAATTAAGCATCTCACACAAGAACCGACCATAGTTCAAGGTCATACCATCGTGGGAACTCCCGCTTACATGCCTCCAGACCAGGCGAAAGGTTTTCCTTACGATGCTCGCAGCGAAATTTATGCTCTTGGATGTGTTTTGTTTGAAGCTCTTGCTGGCGAGGTTCCGTTTCAAGGTGATACCGCACTTGAAACCATTGCAAAACATGCACAAGACAAGGTGCCCGAGCTGGAAGACATTTATCGCGGCGACTTTCCAGATCAATTGCAACATGTAGTCAATAAGTGCCTAGCGAAAGATCCAGATCTTCGATATCAATCAATGGCGGATTTTTCGGAGGCGCTAAAAGGTCTGAGTGGCGCGACCATGGTCGAAAAGTCCGTCACAAACAAAACAAGTGACCGGCTTCGGTTTTCATTTTTGTGGATTGTAGCCAGTCTACTCATTGTTGGCTTTTTAGTCATAACTGGCTTCTATACTTTCGAGTTTGAGAGACCAGCAGTGAAGAGAGTCGACAATGATCAACTGATTGACTATGCAGGTGATTCATACGAACTGGAAGAAATCGCTCGAAAGCAGATGGCGTTGGGCAATTACAAACAGGCTCTTGAAAATGCCAAGAAGTCTGTACAACTCAATAAGTTCAATCAGGCCGGCATAGAATTAAGAGGTTTGGCCTACTTCCTCAATGGTTTTCCACAACAAGCGAGAGCAGACTTCATGAGCATCCTCGCGCACAAGAGATTTGATTATGTTAGTGAGGCCGCGGAATTTCATTTGGAGATTCTCAACAGGGCAAGCGGAGTGAAACGTAGAGATTTCAAAAAAATGGTTTACTACAGACCAGCGCACTGGGAGTTGAAAGCGCTTGCTCCCTGGTTGAAAGGGGATTTTCAACCCTATCAAGACATGGAATCAACCACCATTGGATCACGCGGAAATACTATGGCAATCGAGTACGGCGTAGACGATGACCTGAGCAGGTTTGATTCGAACTTCAGGTCGTTGAGATTGTATGGCGGCAATTTTACCAAATTTGGGCTTCACAAACTCAAGGGCAGCAAGCTTCGGCGTATGTTTCTTTCAAATGTAGAATTCGATTCCGATTCTTTTTCAATGCTGTCTCCACTGCCACAACTCATTAATTTACAACTATCCAGTCAGACTAGAGTAGGAGAGCTTCTTCGTACTCTTGCCGGATCCCCAATTGAGTCCATAATTGTTACGAGCTGCTCTTTCGACGGAGATTCATTTGCAAATCTGCGAAACTGGAAGCACCTTAAGTCTGTGGACATCAGCAATTGCAGCGAATTCGATGGAAGTGCATGGCATTATCTTTCCAGGTCTGCTGTCAGCAACGTTCGTTGGATTCCGATGGCGAATAGCAATCGGATGTATCCATCGCAATATCTACAAACAGTCTGTGAGTTCCCTGAGCTCACATCGCTCAGCCTTGATGTAGATGCAATAGATCAAACGAATTCTAAAGCGTTCAACACATTACATAAACTGGCAACATTGGAACTGACTGGCTTACATCCAGCATCAGAGGATTGTCTCGCTAAAGTTCGCAACATCAATACACTGAAAACTCTTCAAATGTTTGGAGAGACCGTCTCGAAACAGGGTCTTCTGGCATTGGTGGGGTTGCATTTACATCAGCTCAAACTGAGCCAGTTGCACTTGGATCCAGGAATAGTGTTAGCCCTGACAAAGCTAAATGTAGATGAGTTACAACTCGGCTTCGCATCTGGAGATACGAAGTTAATCAGGCACTTGGCGCGAATGAAATCGCTTCGCCGAATCATAATAACTGGGGATGCTACGGGTCAATTGACTGATAGCGTCATCAAAGACCTTCGACGAGGACTGCCGAATTGCACTATAGATATGCCGATACAGGGCGCATTCAAGCACGAAGGCAATTAAGCAGTGCTGAGAAAACCTCCGCGATTCGGAATTGGCGAACGACCTGTGCTGCGACGAGGTTCCAGCAAATCAATAAATTCGCGCTCAGCGACTTGAGTGATTATCTTTCCTGCTCAGGCTCTCAAAACAGCAAGCTGATGGTTATGCGCTCACACCACAACCCGCTGCTCACCAGTGTAGACATTAAATCGATTATCTCGTACAAAACCCAACAAGGTCATGCCGCAATCCCTGGCAAGATCGACTGCTAGGCTGGACGGAGCTCCAACAGCAGCGACTATCGGTATTCCGGCGCCGGCGGCTTTCTGAATCAGTTCAAAACTGGCTCTTCCGCTTAGTAACAGGATGTTCTCGCACGCCGGCAGCCGGTCGATCATCAACTGTGAGCCAATCAACTTGTCCAGCGCGTTGTGACGGCCGACATCCTCGCGTAACGCCAGCAGATTGCCTGCTAAGTCAAATAGCGCCGAGGCGTGTATGCCCCCCGTGGTCTCGAAGTCTGGCTGTTGCTTCCTGAGTGCGCCGGGCAAACTCGAAATGAGTTCGCGGGTGACGGAGGCAGCGCTGTCCAGGCGGAACCTGCGATTCTCGATCACGGAGGAGATTGATTTCTTGCCACAAACACCGCAGCTGGAATTTACAAAAGAGTGTCTATCGACAGCGGCGGCATCAATACTGATTCCGTCCCTGAGAACTGCAGACACGAGGTTGCAATCTCTCGACGCGACGTCTTTAACATCAAACCGCTCAGCTATGATTCCTTCAGAGAAGAGAAAACCGATCAAAAGATCGGGGTCATGGCCAGGCGTTCGCATAGTGACCGCTACAGTATGACTGAATGGATTGCCATCGAAGCTGCCCTCGACGTGAATCTCAAGTGGTTCTTCGACAGAAAGAAAATCTACGGCGTGATCAGGCGTGCCGCCGTTGATTCTGAGTGTCTCTACGGCGACAATGTTCTGTTTATCGTTCTTGCAGAGCATCAGAGTGACGACCGCATTACTTCTATGACTATCTGTTTCATCAGCGGTTGATCGCTCTGCGTGCTGAAGTCTCCAATAGGGCACAAAACGTTACACTCAGGCATGTACCCGGCTGCGCAACCGTTCGGAATGTTGTATTTCACAGCGCGAAATTGTCGGACCGTGCGTTGTGTTCCGTCCTTCGCATAGCTGGTAATATCGATCAAGTCAAATTCTTCCAGCCCTCTTTCACGCATGTCATCGCTGTTCATGAAAAGAAGAGTGCGCAGATTATTTACGCCCCGATATCGATCATTGTCAGAATAGACAGTTGTGTTGAACTGATCGTGCGAACGCACGGTACACATCATCAACTTACCGGCAGGAGGAAGAGCGTCTTGAAGGGGTGCCGCCGAAAAATTGGCTCGTCCAGTCGAAGTGTGGAAAACCAGTTCGCGAGCAGGTTGCTTCAGGCGAAAACCCAGAGGTTCTCTGACTCTGCGATTACAATCTTCAAATCCGACGAGAGCTTCCGACATCTTATCCCGAATCAAGTCATAGTTGCCGGTGTACTCTTCCCATGGAGTCTTCGAATCCTTTAACGTTGCTCGAGCAATACCACTGATAATGGCGCACTCCGACAACAAAGATTTTGATGCCGGCTCCTTCATTCCTTTAGAAAGATGCACCATGCTCATGCTATCTTCCACGGTGACCTCTTGCTGTCCGGATTTTTGTTCGTCGAACTCCGTTCTACCAAGACAAGGGAGAATCAATGCCTCTTTGCCATGCACAACATGACTGCGGTTTAGTTTCGTACTTACGTGTACCGTAAGGCCGCAGCGACGCAATGCTTCGAAGGTATAATCAGTGTCTGGAGTGGCTGAAGCAAAATTGCCACCCATGCCGACGAAGACATTAACTTCGCCGTTGTACATACCATCGATGGTGCGCACCGTATCGATGCCATGTTTTCGCGGGGAGGTGATACCGCATGCGGCGTCAAGCATGGACAACCACTCTTCCGATGGTTGGTGATCGATTCCACAAGTGCGATTACCCTGCACGTTGCTGTGTCCACGAATTGGACAGACACCGGCTCCTTTCCTGCCGAGGTTGCCTCTTAACAGCAACAAATTTACAATCTCGCGAATGGTATCAACAGCAAACTCATGTTGCGTAATGCCGAGGCACCAGCTCATTATGGCAGCCCCAGCCTGTCTGTATATCTCTGCAGCTTTGACGATTTCGGTCCTGGGAACACCCGATTGACGTTCTAACTCTGACCATGCCGTCCGAGCACAAAGCTCACGATAAGCCTCGAATCCCGATGTGTATTTCTCGATGAATTCCGTATTAATTGCTTGATTGTCGGTCTCAGCCGACTCCAAGAGATGTTTGCCGATACCTCGCATCAGAGCCATGTCACCGCCGATGCGGGGCTGCAGATTGAGAGAGCTGGTTGGTGTTGCCCTGAAGAGCAACATATCCATTACCTCGTGCGGTGTGATTGCCTCCGTTGCGGCAACTTCGATTAATGGGTTGATGTGGACAATTTTCATGTCTCTCTCTTTGACACCGTCGCCGAGTGCGGTCAGCATTCGCGGAGCGTTGGTGGCTACGTTCACTCCGATAACAAAGATAGCGTCTGCGCTTTGCCAATCAACGAGATCGACCGTTCCCTTGCCGGTTCCGATCGAAGCCATCAGCGCACGTCCACTGGCTTCGTGACACATGTTGGAACAGTCCGGCAGATTATTTGTTCCGAACTCACGAGCAAAGAGCTGGTACAAAAAAGTAGCCTCGTTCGACAACCTACCAGAAGTGTAGAAGCTGGCGGCATCTGGCGAGGGCAGCGCGCGTAAGTGTTTTGCAATCAGCGCAAACGCAGACTCCCAGCTTGTCACTTCGTAGCGATCCGTACTCGGGTTGTATAACATAGGGTTGGTGAGGCGGCCGGCGTTCTCCAGTTCAAAGTCACTCCAGGTGAGGAGATCGGTCACAGTGTATTGCGCGAAGAACTCTGGTCCTACCCGCTTCTTCGTCATTTCCCAGGTGACGTGTTTGATTCCGTTTTCGCAAATGTCCATCCTGAGACCTTTGCGATCGTCAGGCCAGGCACAGCCGGGACAATCGAAGCCACCATTCTCATGATTCATTTTGAAGATCGATTGAATGCCTTCAACGATCTCGCCCTGTTCCCAAAGAACGCGCCCGACACTAAAGGCTGCTCCCCATGCAGCAGCTGGATGTTTGTAATCCTTCTGCGAAAACTTGCGGGCCTTCTTTTTCGAAGCTCCGTTCGGGTCTTTCTGCGTTCGTCCCTTATTGTCCGAAGGATTTCCCTTCTCATCGGCAGCCGTTTCGTCGTTCACCTGATTGGCCTCCAGATTGAAGTAGAAATCATCCGTAGTTTAGAAAAACATGAGCACCAGCTGTGATGCCTCGCTTACTTGTTGGAAGTATCGGGATGACTGAAGAGCGCAGGCGCATTCTTTAGCGCATCGATAATCTTTGGTGCTACACCAAAGTTGGTTTCCAACAACCGTTGCGGTGTTTTCGCCAACCACTCGGCCAGTGAAATCTCCTCATATGTGCCAGAGTTGAATACGGCCAACATCTCACACTCGGAGTCACCAACCGTTTCCAAATAGTGACCACAACCCATGGGCACATATCCGACGTCGCCGGGACCGAACTCTCGAGTGATACTGCGACCCTGAGAGCCAAAGACAGTCATGCGAGCACGACCGCTTATGTAGTATTGCCATTCATCCGCATTAGGATGCCAATGCAGTTGACGCATCGCATATGGTTTCATCTTCAAGACGGCACCAGACATCGTAGTCGAAATCGGAAATTGTTTTTGATCGACCATGTTAAAACTGCCGCCCGAAGTCACAACCGGAACCTTGGATCCGAGCCGAAAACGATGTGTTAGCGGCGGCGGATTTTCACTTTCCGGCTCAGGGTCCTGAGGAAGAGGCGGAGGAACTGGACCTTGACTTATATAGACCTCCTTCTTAGGAAAGGTCGAGAACATATTCGCAGGAATGCCAAAGTTCTTACTTAAAACGCCAGGCGGTGTTTGCGCGATCCAATCGCTGGCACTAAAGGTCGCGAACTCCGAGAAATAACCGCTGTCGAAGACCAGCAAGAAGTGGCACTCTTCGTTGCCAATACCCTGAATCGAATGTCCGTGACCACGCGGGAAATACCAGACATCGCCAGGACCAAAGTCCTTGATTTCATGATGACCTTCAGGGTCAATCACAGTAATTCGACAGTGTCCTTTGATGACGTAGGCCCATTCCGCGGCGTTGGCATGCCAGTGAAGCTCTCTCAGAGCGCCTGGCTTCAAGAACATGGAGACACCCGCCATGCCCTTGGAAATCGGAAAATTTCTCGCTGTCGCTTCGTTGGAGGCACCACCGGGGTGCTCCTTCAGCGGTTGCTTGCCAAGTTCGTACTTGATTTCGGGCATACCATCGGACGCTTCTGTCGCGCTCTCGGATGTCGCAGAGATATTTGCAGGAGCGCTAGATTTATTCGATGAATAGCCATCTTTAGCCAATGCAATGGTAGAGGAGAGGTTAAGCAGACATGCTAATGTAATAGTGAATGAGTACAGTTTTCTTTCAATCATGACCATCGTTTATAAAAGGTGCATTGATTGTAGCCTATTGACAAAGGGCGCAGCCGAAGCGCCGCAACAAGACATGCAAACTTTGCATCCAAGATCAAATCCGCGGTCAAGCGTGTCCGTCCGATGAACGGAAAGTACCGGACGCACACGTCAAGCTGAAATGAACGCACGATCTAGATCACGAAAAGCTCGTCTTGAGCGGATTGTCGTGAAAATGGTTCAACGAACTATAGTCAAGTCCAAAGATCAGGACTTTCGTGCTTCAATCACCGCCCATGGTCCTTTTGTAGGCACCACGCGCGCTAGCTTGAGTCCTGCTTTTTCGAAGAGCTCCGCGAAGTCTTTTTCGGATCGCTCTCTACCGCCAGGCAGCATGAGCATTTCGATATCCATGAATCTGCTCATGTGAGGTTCATTACGCCCGGCAAGAATGACTTCGACGAGCAGCAATTTGCCGGCACCAGATTTTGAAAGTGCATTACCGCAGTTTCTCAGTATGGTCAAAGCACGCTCGTCATTCCAATTCATTGTTTGCAAATTTGTTCGCCGCAATTTCCTCAAAAACACCGAGGCTGCACAGAAAGCATAACCCGGCATAGCGCGTCTTCATTCGTCGATGTCCGCTTTGCCAATTCATCACCCGTCAGCGGACCGTCTCGAAGAAGGTCAGCAATTCCCAACCGAGTAATCGCGTTGACTGCCGAAGATGCCACGAAACCATGAGCGATCTGACCGAGCTTTTCAGCTGCATTTACGGAAGGACTAGTGCTAGTAGACATGAAGTAATCCTCTGGTTAGCAGCGACGACGCGGACAATCCGGACAGTCACACGAGGTACTGTTCCGTTCCCTCGCGCCCCTTTTGGTCAAACAAGATTCTATCAAACAGATGATTTCAAAACATGTTGAATATCGAATTGAGCTTCAAATCTGGAGGCCACGCGGTTATTCCAACAGTACAAAGCTAATCGAAACAATCCA